>NZ_CAWUDP010000005.1:0-203895 GCF_963920835.1 Scytonema sp. PCC 10023 | reverse complement strand
CAGGTTACGATAATACCTTTAGTTTACGTCCTAACCGCCTTGGCGGTTGCTATAACTGAGAGTTCCTAACAGCACCTCTTGCTCTACCCTTTCTTTGCGTACATCCACCATAAAAGGCGTTTGGAATTGACAAGAGCGATAATTCACATCCCAGTTTTGGCATACTTTTGATTTCCGACCCCTATGAATGAGGAGTTGTACTTAGCTCTACCCTTTTTTAAATAAGGTTTAAGCATGATGAAACCAGAAATAAAGTTCAAACAGACATGCTTCCTACTACTTCCGTTACTGATTGCACAGGTTGGTGTAGCTCAGATGCCACAACTTGAGGCCGCGCAAGGGGCGATCGCGTCGCCTCAACTTCCTGAGAACTTGAAAGTGCCACCAAATCAAGTGCTACTACTTAAACAGAGGGCTACAGGAGTGCAAATTTATGAGTGCAAAGCTAAATCCGGCAACGCCAACCAGTTTGAATGGACGTTTGTGGCACCCGAGGCTAGACTGCTTGACGAGCAAGGTAAGAACAATATCAAGCACTATGCTGGTCCTACTTGGGAGGCAAATGACGGCAGTAAGGTCGTAGGTCAGGTGAAAGCAAGCTTTGACTCACCCAGTCCCAATGCAATTCCTTGGTTGCTGCTCCAAGCCAAATCCAACGAGGGCAATGGGATACTTAGCAAAGTAACATACATCCAACGGGCGGATACTGTAGGTGGCAAACCCCCCGTCCGAGGATGTGACCAGAAGAGTGCAGGCACCCAAAAGCGAGTAAATTACACTTCTGACTACTTCTTTTATGGCACAACTCCCTAATTAGGGATAAGCTAGCACAGTTAGCTGAGCTTACTGTTAGATGAAAGTATTAGTAGGGTGGGCATAGCCTCCCTACACGCTTAGTGGTAGGCTGAGCATTACGAGTGGAGTTCGACGACACAAATGATTTTTTCTTCGCGATTAAGTTGAAGGATACTTTCACCAGTGACATCTTTGCCAAGGGTGGGAACTGTTTCCACTCCAAGGCGTACCACGCGTTGATGATTCGTGACTAGCGCCACCTCAGCACCTGCAGTTGCTCGTACTATTCCTGCTAACATGTCAGTTTTGTTGGTGAATTTAAAGGTCTGAGTCCCGATATCGCCTCGATTTGCTGAGCGCAAAGCAGTCACTGGGATACGTTTAGCGTATCCCAATTGAGTCACCAGTAATAGGTTTTCCTTCGTGCTTGAGGTTACAAAACCAACCATCTCTTCTTGCTGACGCACACGTAAACCTTGCAGACCCATAGCAGTGCGACCCATAATGGGGAGTTGATCATCATTCACCTCAAATTTTAAAACTCTCCCACCTGAACTTGCTAAAACCAGATGTTCACCCGTCTTAGTGAACTGAGTTGATAACAATTCATCACCATCTTTGAGTTTCAAAATGCTAATTCCGCGTCGGGTGATATGAGTCAATTCTGTCAGAGAAAAACGCTTGATTTTTCCTTGCTTCGTCAGGAGAACCATCTCGCTATCTTCTGGGTGTTCAGGCAGTACAAAGCGCTTAATAACAGCTTCTTGAGCGCCTTGAGCAGAGTTCGAGAGCAAGGTAATCAATGGTGTTCCCCGTGCAGAACGTCCATTGGTGGGAGGAATATCTGCCACGTTCACTGGGTAAACCTTGCCACCACTGGTCAGTACCAGCAACTCTTTTGCCGTGTCGGCCAACACGGTTTGGATGATGGTGTCATTATCAGATGTACCGTTGTCAGTTCTTGCCTTCCGGGCTGAAGGCTGACGACGTACATATCCCCGGTGGGTAAATTCTAAAACTACGTCTTCCGGAGACGCGACCAATGTAGGATTTTCAAGAGCGGCTTTTGATTCCTCCTTTGCTCCTCTGCTCCCCGGCTCTTGAGCTCCCTTGCTTTCTTGCTCTCCCAGTATCTTGGTACGACGGGCATCGTTGTATTTGCGCTTGAGCGATCGCAAATCTTTTTTCAGTGATTTCAGTAACTCGCGTCTATCGTTGAGTAATCTCTGCAACACCTGAATCTGCTCATTAAGCTCCTCATACTCTTTGTGTAAGTTTTGCTGTTCTAAATTGGTTAAACGACGCAATGGCATAGCCAAAATCGCATCCGCCTGCACCTCACTTAAATCGAGTCGGTTTTGCAGGCTCATTTTTGCCGTAGTGCCATCAGCAGCACTCCGTAATATCTGTACAACCTCATCTAAGTGAGAAAGTGCTTTGAGTAAACCTTCAACTAGATGCAGTCGGCTTTGAACCTTAGCTAACTCATAAGAGTAGCGGCGGTTCAGTGTCTGCTCTCGGAAACTCAAAAACTCCTGTAACAATTGACGCAAAGTCAGTTGACGCGGTTGTCCATCCACCAAAGCTAAGAGAATCGCCCCAAAGTTACTTTGCAAAGCGGTTTGGTGATACAAATTCTGGAGAACTTCTTGGGGGTTGGTATCGCGTTTTAGTTCAATCACGACGCGCATTCCCTGGCGATCGCTTTCATCTCGCAGATCCGCAATTCCTTGAAGACGACCTTGGTTCACCAGATCAGCGACTTTCTCAATCCAACCTGCCTTATTCACTTGATAAGGCAATTCTGTCACCACAATTGCTGTCCGTCGTTTACTACTCCTGCTACCAGCAACTTCCTCAATTTGGGCGACTCCCCGCAGCACAATACTCCCTTTACCCGTGGTGTATGCTTCTTTGATTCCAGAGTTACCGACAATTTCACCACCTGTGGGAAAGTCTGGTCCGGGAATGATCTCAAATAACTTTTCATCAGCTAAGTCGGGATTATCAATTAATGCGATCAACCCATCTACCACTTCCCCTAAGTTATGCGGTGGAATATTCGTCGCCATTCCCACAGCAATACCAGCACTCCCATTGAGCAACAGAAATGGTAGCTGCGCTGGCAGTACAGTTGGCTCTTGCTGGGAATTATCGAAGTTACCGATAAAGTCCACCGTTTCTTCGCCAATTTCTGTCAGCATTCCCTCGTGGCTGATCGATGCAAGGCGCGTTTCTGTGTAGCGCATCGCTGCTGGTGGGTCATTATCTACGCTGCCAAAATTCCCATGCCCTGCTAGTAAGGGATAGCGACTAGAAAACTCTTGTACCAGCCTAACCAAGGCATCATAAACCGCTTGGTCGCCGTGGGGGTGGTATTTACCTAACACGTCTCCCACCACACGCGCACACTTACGATAAGGCCGATCTGGCGTTAGACCGAGTTCGTGCATAGCATACAAAATGCGCCGGTGAACTGGCTTTAAACCATCTCGCACGTCTGGTAACGCCCGCCCGACAATCACACTCATGGCATATTCTAGGTAAGACCGCTGCATCTCCGTATGCAACGCTGTAGTAATGACCTGTCCCTCACAGAGAAGGTTTAATTGTTTTGCCATGAGTTTTTTTCCCTATATTTCCACTACACAAAATTTGCCGTTAATGAAGACTGCAGCAACCACAGCATAACGGATGAAATACTCTTCATTACACAATCTTGATAGTCAAAGGATAGAAAGCAGTAGTATTATCCTTGTTGACCGAGATTTATATTGATTATTTCAAGCATAGGCACACAACAGTTTTGATTAGGTGCTATTCCCCTTCTCTGACGCGTGCGCCTTTAGTTAAGATGGGCTAACAAAAGTCAAATTCTCATGAAAACTGTTTTGATTGTCGAAGACGATCTGATTAATGCTCGTGTTTTTTCCAAGATTTTGACCAAACGAGGTGGCTTGGAGGTGAAACATACTGAAAATGTAGAAGAGGTCATCAAAATTGCTCAATCGGGGGAAGTTGACATTATCTTGATGGATGTTTCTCTGTCAAGAAGTGTTTACCAAGGTAAGTCTGTTGATGGTATCAAAATTACACAAATGTTAAAATCTGATCCCCAAACAGCTTCCTTACCTATTATTTTGGTAACAGCACACGCTATGGAAGGCGATCGCGAGAACTTTCTCAAACAAAGCGGTGCTGATGGCTACATCTCCAAGCCAATTGTTGACCATCAACAGTTTGTTGACCAAATCATCGCAGTACTACCTAAACAGGACAACTAAACGTACAATTTGGAGCCAAAAACAATGTCCACCCCACGGTAAACTGCACCTAGCACTTTTCCATAGTAGTGTCCTTGAATGAAGAACACATACCTGGAGTAGCCCAACCCCAATATGTTTGTTGGGCTACTGCTTCTTTTACAGAATAATATATATGTACTATTAGATGAGATTTTGAGCAAGTGGCTGCGTCGAATATCAGTCCCAGAAGAGAGCCAGACAACAACTATGTATTCCCCCTCATCTTCCTCATCTTCCTCATCTTCCTCATCTTTTTCATCTTCCTCATCTTCCTCATCTTCCTCATTCCTACAAGTTTCGTGTTCGCTATTGTGGTACACTCCGCTGCCTAATTGTAGGAGCTGATGGTTCTTCACGTTGTTGGAGAGCAGCTTGAATGCCCGGTAATTCTAAGAATTTTTTCGTATCAGACAGCAGGCGTGCGCCCCAGAGATTTTGTTTAAGAAAATCTACATCAGCGTAGCGCTCATCAATGCGGATTGCAGCTTGTCCCATTGCTAGAGCTTGTTGCTGGTCGCCTTTAGTATACAAAGCTACTGCCAATGCAAGTAAAGGCTCTGCCGCTTGTTTCTCAATAGCAACAGCGCCTTGCCATTGCTTAATTGCGCCCTGAATATCGCCCTGTTCGTACAAAATTAACCCAACATTGTTGATGGCGGGCCAGAATTTTTTGTCAAAGGAGACTGCTTTTCTGTACTGAATCACTGCGTCTGGAAGTTTACTCAGCATATAGTAAGCATTGCCCAAATTAAACAATCCCTCTGGATCGTTGGGTTTTAACTTCAAACCCTCTTGATAGTAGTTGGCAGCCTCTTGATACTTTTGCTGCTGAAAGTAAGCCGAACCCAAAGCAAACTGAACATCGCCATTTTTAGGGTTGAGAGATTGTGCCTTTTTCAGGGCGTTGATTCCGCCATTCAAATCTTTGCCTTGCAAATACAAACCACCTAAGAGAAACCAGACTTTATCGTTCTTAGGAGCGAGTTGTGATGCCAACCGCGCTCTTGGTAAAGCTAGTTCAAACTGTTGAAACTGCGCTAGTTGGGCTGCTTCCTTTGCCAAACCTAACCCTTGCTGTTCCAATTTTGCTGCATCAAGTTGCAGTGTATGAGGTACCAGTGCTTGTGCATTTGTCGGTTGAGGTAAACTACACAAACCACAGGCAACCAAAAGAGAAATTAAACCAATCCGTTTAGGCACACTACCGCCTCTTTGCCAAGAATAAAAGAATCTTTCAGCTAGCTTAAACGATTTCCCTGGTTGACGACAGCAAAATTTTACAGACACAAAAACTCAGAATCCATAGCTTAGAATCCACAACTTAGAACTCAGAATGCCTCTGTGGATTCTTTTAGTAGCTTTTGAAGCTGACTTTTCATTAAAAAATACAGTATTTTTACTGGAATTTAACTTTAAGCATTGATCTTGACATTGTTATAACATGGAAATAAATTATTAAGTAAGTACTTACTAATTTATGGCTCGTATACCTAAAATTACCAATCAGCAAATTTTGGAGGCAGCACGTGAAGTTTTTTTAGAAAAAGGCTTCAGCGGATCAACTTTAGAGATTGCAGCACGCTCTGGTGTTTCTGAAGCGTCAATTTTCAAGCGCTTCTCAACCAAAGAAGAATTGTTCTTCACTGCGATGGGAATTCCAGAAACACTTGTATGGGTGAACGAGCTTGAAACTCTTGTTGGCAAGGGCAACCTCAAAGAGAACTTAATTCAAATCTGCTTACGGATTCTGGAATTCCACCGAGAGGTTATGCCTCGAGTCATGATGCTGCAATCACGAGGGAAAATCCCAACACCTGAAATACCAAAGCCAAAGCTTATTCAACATGTCAATGCACTAACTGCTTTTTTAGAGCGTGAGATGAAACAAGGCCGGCTTCGCCATTGCGATCCCAAAACTATTGCTCACCTCTTACTAGGATCTTTGATGAATTATGTTTTGTCAGAGCATATAGGAATGCAAGTAAGTATGTCCACTACTGAGCAAGAGTTCGTGCAGTGTCTTGTAGAAATTCTTTGGCAAGGAATCGCACCAGTCAAACATGAATAGGGTGACACAGCGAAATCTTTTTTTTAGCAAATTAATAAGTAAGCACTTACTTTTAAATTAGGGAGTTGAATTCTATGATGTTGCGTCGCACTGCTGTTCTAACAGTTCTATTCTTCTGTCTGGGTAGCACTGTTGCTTGGGGTATACCATCTCACCTTTTTAAGATATTCATTGCACAAATATCAAATCAACCCTTAGGTTTTGAACTTGGTCAAGTTGAACTGATTGCGGCACTTAATCTCACACCGGAACAACAAAAGCAACTTGACATTGCTTTCAACCAGAATAAAGAGCGAATCAAGCAAAATCAGCAAGCAGTGCAGCAAGGGGTTCTTGAGTTGGAAGCACTTATAGAAGGTACAGCCACACCAAACCAAATTCGCTTTAAACACAGCCAGGTTCAACAGTTGCGGCAACAGCTTGAAAATACATACTTTGAAAATATGTTGGCAATGCGAGCACTGCTGACTCCAGAGCAACGTCGTAAACTGTCTAAATTTGTACAGAACCAGAAAGTGAATTTACACAATCAGTTTGCTGAAAACCAAGATGATTTTCATCTTCTACAGATTTAATAATTGTAATAGAAAGCCCTCAAGTTTCTTTAAGCAAAGCAAAAGATGATCCTCGGCAATTAAAAATTTTACAATACTGGAGCCATTTCGCTGTGCTTTCATTCTGGCTGTGTTTTTACAAAAATTTGCTACTTACGTAAGATTTACAGTGTCCATAATAACTGAAAAAGTCACCCATTCAGGTGAGGTCACAAATCAGCAACAACCAATATTATGAAGGAAAGTAAAGTCAGTAGAATTTTACATATTCATATAGTTGTTGATTTATTAATAACTCTATTTTATTCATGACTAGTGACTCCAAAAGTTGTAAAAACTTCAACTTCTTGGTTTCGCTCCACTAAAAGACACTCAAGTAAAGAAACTTTCATTACAAGCTATTCATGACTACATACTTAGAAATTCCTGTAATTGGTAAAAAACTTAAACATCCACTACGCTGGCTGATTGGTTTGGTGGCAGCTGGTACGTTGGTTGTGGGTACAACGACAACCTACACACTTGTCAATCGTGGGACAAGCAAGCAAGACATAGCTGCACTGACTGTCCCAGTGGAAGCGAAAAATGTCACTGTGCGGATTTCTGCCAGTGGTAAAGTGCAGCCTGTTCAGAGCGTGAATATTAGCCCGAAAAACCCTGGAACACTGACAGAGTTATATGTTGAGCAAGGTGACAAGGTGAAGCAGGGGCAAATTCTTGCCAAGATGGACAGCGCAGATATTCAAGCCAAACTTTCTCAGGCTCGTGCAAACTTAGCGCAGAACCAAGCACAGTTGGAGCAAGCCCTGGCTGGAAATCGTCCTCAAGAAATCGCCCAACAAAGAGCGCGTTTGGCACAAGCAGAGGCGCAGCTGGCTGAGGCTCGTGCAGGTAATCGTCCTCAAGAAATTGCTCAAGCTCAAGCTCTAGTGGACGCAGCTCAGGCAAAGGCGAACTATACAAGCGAACAAGTCAAGCGCTACCAATACCTCTACCAGCAGGGAGCAGAGAGAAAACAATTACTCGACCAAGCTATTAGCGAAGATAATGCTGCCAAGGCGAGTTTGCAAGAAGCTCAAAAACGGCTATCGCTGCAACAAAGTGGCACTCGTTCTGAAGAAATAGCTCAACGACAAGCGGCGGTAGAAGAAGCACGAGCATCACTACAGCTTTTGGAAGCAGGTTCCCGTTCTGAAGAAATTGCTCAACGCAAAGCAGCTGTTGCTGCTGCTACTGCTCAGCTAAAAGCGGAGGAAGTGAATCTAGAAGAGACTATCATCCGCGCTCCTTTCTCTGGAGTTGTGACGCAAAAGTATGCCAACATTGGCGCGTTTGTCACACCAACAACTTCTGCTTCTTCGAGTGCGTCAGCAACTTCCAGTTCCGTTGTCGCCTTAGCACGCGGTTTAGAAGTTCTGGCGAGTATCCCGGAAGCTGATATAGGCAGAATTAAGCAGGGACAGCAGGTGGAAATTGTTGCTGATGCTTATCCTGACCAAGTTTTTAAAGGTCATGTCCGCTTGATTGCTCCTGAAGCAGTTAAGGAAGAAGGGGTGACATTATTCCAAGTGCGAGTTGCAATTGATACTGGTGAAGACAAACTGCGTTCTGGGTTGAACGTGGATATGACGTTTTTGGGTGACAAGGTACAAGATGCCTTGCTAGTACCGACTGTGGCAATTGTTACCGAAAAGGGCAACACAGGGGTCTTGATACCAGATGAAAAGAATAAACCTGAGTTTCGCCCCGTCACAATTGGAGCGCAAATCAAAGACCAAACTCAGATTTTAGAGGGAGTCAAAATTGGCGATCGCATCTTTCTCAACCCACCCGCAGATTACAAAATTCAGCAACGCCAACAACAGCAGAAGAAATGAACATCATAGAAAGTATGCAGATGGCAGGGAAAACCCTGCTGTCCAATAAATTACGTAGTGCCCTCACCATGCTGGGTATTGTCATTGGGAACGCCTCGGTGATTGCCATGATTGGCGTCGGTGAAGGGGGACAAAAATTTGTGAATAAGCAGTTGGAATCGTTAGGACCAAACGTCCTGTTTGTCTTTCCTGGGAACCGGGAAACTCAGCGCATCTCAAATGAAGTGCCGAAAAATTTGGTGCTGGAAGATGCGGAGGCGATCGCCTCTCAAGTACCAACGATAGCAGGAGTGTCTCCGGAGTTAAATGGGAGATATGTAGCTAATTACCGTAACAGAAATACCAATGTCAACATCATTGGCACAACTCCCAGCTTTCCCAAGGTACGGGACTTTGACACTGCCAAAGGTCGGTTTTTTACCGACATAGATATGAAGCGCAACAATCAAGTCACAGTGCTGGGTGCTAACTTAGCAGAAAGATTGTTTGGTACTACTAACCCCGTAGGTAAGCAATTGCGGATTAAAAATGGGACCTTTCAAGTTATTGGTGTCCTAGAAGCCAAAGGCTCAAGTTTGGGAGCAGATTATGACGAAGCAGCATTGGTACCACTTACAACCTCAGCAAATCGACTTGTCGGACGGAATTCTCCCTATGGCATCGCCTTAAATTACATCGTTGCTTCTGCTCGCGATAGCAATAGTGTCGATGCGGCAGAGTTTCAAATCACCAATTTACTCCGTCTAAGGCACAAAGTTATCAGCGAAGATGACTTTACCATCCGCACTCAAAAGGACGCTTTACAAACTCTTGGTCAAATCACGGGTGCTTTGACAATCATGTTGGCTGTGGTAGCAGGTATCTCTCTGTTTGTCGGCGGTATCGGCATCATGAATATTATGCTTGTCTCCGTGACCGAACGCACTCAAGAAATTGGTTTGCGTAAAGCAATTGGTGCAACTGAGCAAGATATCCTGTCACAGTTCATCATTGAAGCGATCATTCTCTCAGCAGCTGGTGGTTTAGTTGGTACCGCAATTGGTGTGAGCGGCGTTATGCTGGTATCAGCGCTAACTCCATTACAAGCAGGAATTTCACCTGTGGCAATTTCCCTTGCAGTCGGTGTTTCTGGCGGTATCGGTTTATTCTTTGGCGTTGTTCCTGCACGTCGTGCGGCTAAACTTGATCCAATCGTCGCTTTAAGAAGTGCGTAAGCAAGTCAAAAAGTATGATAACTAAACGCCCACAAATTTACTGGAAGCGCATAGAAAATACATCATGCTTTATGAAACCACAGATAAACACTCTTATTCGCACAGATGGCTTTTATCTGTGTGCACCCCCCTCATTCCCCCCTACAAAAGAGCAGGGCTGTTTCATTCCATAAGGAGGGAGGATTTGTCAATATCAAAGCGCAATGATTTATGGGACATCCGTGATGGAAAACCTACATTTCGACCCAGGAAATTCAAATTTTCCCGCTTGTAAATCAGAGCGCTCGCGCTCAAGTAACCCTTGACATTATCAGCCTTTGAGGGAATGAAACAGCCCTGCTACAAAAGAGGGGGAAGACAGAGGAAAAACTTTTATTTATTGTCCATCTGTGGTTATTTTTAATTTCAACGCTGAACCTGACTAGTAAAGAAATACTACAAAATTTCTATGGCAAACACTCTATCGGTAACTGACTCCCGCGTTCCCTACCCAGTAAATCAACCAGTCATTATTCGCTTAGAAGATATTTTTAAAGTTTACGGCAGTGGCGAAACTGAAGTGCGAGCGCTTAACGGTGTTAATTTAACTGTAGAGCAGGGTGAATACTGTTCCATCATGGGACCATCTGGTTCTGGTAAATCCACAGCTATGAATATCATTGGTTGTTTGGATCGCCCCAGTTCTGGACATTACTACCTAGATAACCTCGATGTCGCCCAAATGGAAGATGCAGATTTGGCACGAATTCGCAACAAAAAACTGGGGTTTGTGTTCCAACAATTCCACCTCTTATCCCAACTGTCAGCGTTAGAAAATGTGATGCTGCCGATGGTGTATGCTGGTGTAAATTCTGGCGAACGTCGCGACAGAGCAGCCGAAGCACTGAAGCGAGTCGGCTTAGAGAAGCGTCTCAACAATAAACCAACTCAACTTTCTGGAGGACAGCAGCAACGTGTGGCGATCGCTCGTGCAATTGTCAATCGTCCAGTTTTACTTTTAGCTGATGAACCGACAGGCGCACTCGACTCGCGCACAACTCAGGAAGTCTTAGATATCTTTACCGAGCTAAATGCCACTGGTATCACTGTTGTGATGGTAACCCATGAACCAGATGTTGCTCGTCAAACAAAGCGTGTTGTTTGGTTTCGTGACGGTGAAGTCGTACACTCTCACCTCAGCCCATCTGATGTGGGTCATTTGGCAGGATCATAGGTTGCGCGCGTACTCCTCACCGTAAAAAAGGTGGCGATGCAAGAGAGCGCAGTGCCCTTTGAGGGCGATCGCTCTGACTTATGACCTTGTGCTTTCTTGCACTAAGTGATTAGCGAACAGAGAGACTGCTGCTACTGCGGCTAACATCAAGATCACAAGTCCAAACGCTTGTTTGAGTGCGAACTGATCCGCAATCCAACCGAGTATGAATGGCGCTAGAAAAATAGCCATGCCAGTTCCTACGGAGAGACGAGCTGTAGCAATATCAGACTGCGCCTCGGCAGTGCCAAGTGCGAGGGAAAGAATGAGAGGATAGAAGTTAGCAACACCAAGTCCAGCAATAAGTAGACCAAGAATATTCAGTGGAGCAAAAGAACCTAGCCACAAAATAGGAAAACCAAGAAATGTTATTCCTATTGCACTCGCCAAAAGGGTTGCACTTCCTATAGTACGACTGAGACGACTACACACAATGCGTCCTGCAAAACCTGACAATACAAAAACACTCATTGCGCTTGCAGCATCGCTCTTAACCAAGCCAACGCCTGTTTCTAAAAAGTCTGCTCCCCAGAAAAATATGCAATATTCAATTGATACGCCTAAGAACATCACCACCCAACAGATCCAGAATGTTATGGGTAATGTTTGACTCGATGCAGTCACTTCAGCACGATATCGCTCAAGAGTAGGAATCGAGACTCGTCGATATCGTATGCCAATCACAATGAGTGCGATCGCGGCTAAGAACAAGGCGCTACGCCAACCTAATCCCATGCGATGAAAACCGCCGATAAACAGAGGAACTAGGCTGGCGCTAACGCTAGCTGCTACATTCACCTCAGTGAGTGCAACCGCACGATGCTCACGATGGTGATCACAAAGGGCTGCCTGAATTGTAATCGATAGGATGGAGCCTAGTAGTCCCATCAGCAAGACACTTGTCATTGTGAGGGCAACTTGGTGCGAGAGTGCTAAGGACAAAGCCCCTGCTGACAGACCGATCGCTCCTCCCCAAAAAGTAAAATTACGCCCCCATTTCTGCGTCATGCCAGCACTTACTAAACCAGCCAAAATCATTCCCAATGCAAAAGCACTGAAATGCAGCCCACCGACGGTATAACTTATTCCTAATTCATCGCGTAGAAAGGGCATTAACGGACCGAGAGCAGCTTGTAAGTAAGAGAAGTAAGCTGCCATAAAGTAAGCAAGCCAAGTAAAACGATCGCGTATAAACGAAGTTTTTGAAGGCAAAATCATGTTTTTTGCACGAGGAAATGGGAACAAAAACTTCAAATCATTTTAGCTAAATCGGGCAGAAGCCCCACATCCTACACGAAGTGAGGTGTGGGATGAATGTCCGGACAAAAACGAGGCGCACCTGGGACCTATGTTGAGCGTCCGTCAACGCGGAAGCGGGGTGCCCTCGTTTTTGTCAATTTCCGGCATTTTTAACGAGTCAATGAGGTCTTCGATGACGTGAGTCATTGTCGTATCCTTCATTGCAGCGTATAACCGTAACTTATTTAATCTACGTTCACTCATCCGCATTTTAAACCACTCTGTTTTCAGATTTGTACCTACGTTTTACCCACTTTTGCTATACTAACAGATAATAAGGAGGTGATAACAAATGAGGACTGCATACCAATATAAACTACGTCCAACAAAGCAACAAACAACAGAAATAGACAGATGGTTGTCTATGCTTTGCTCTCAGTACAATTATTTGCTAGCAGACAGATTTAATTGGTATGAACATAATCGTTGCCCAGTCAACGCTTGTCCTCTTGTTTGTCATCTTCCAGGGTTAAGAGATAATCCAGACTATTACAGTCAGAAGAAAACGTTACCATTACTCAAAAAGACGCATCCTCATTACAGTGATATTCACTCACAAGTTTTGCAGGATGTAGTCAAGCGAGTTAAAGTAACTTTTGACCGTTTTTTAAGTGGAGATAGCAACGGTAAGAGAAGTGGTAAACCTCGCTTTAAGTCTCGTGACCGTTACCGGACTTTTACCTATCCACAAATGAAGGATGATTGCATTAAAGGAAGCGTGATATGTCTCCCAAAATTAGGAAATATCAAGTTAATCTTGCATCGTCCAATGCCAGATGGGTTTAAGGTAAAAACCGTATCAGTTACGAAAAAAGCTGATGGTTATTATGTAACCCTGAGTCTTGAAGATCCAACAGTTCCAAGTGTTAATCCCGACATTAATCCAGATTCAATGACTGGTATTGACCTTGGTTTGAAGGAGTTTTTAACCACTTCAACAGGTGAAACGGTCGAAATACCTCAGCACTACCGCAAGTCTCAAAAACGTTTACGTGTCATTCAAAAGCGAGTATCACGACGCAAAAAGGGGAGTAATCGTAGACGCAAAGCTGTAAAACAGTTGGGTAAGCAACACAAAAAAGTTACCGATAAACGGAAGGATTTTCACTTCAAAACAGCCAAAGAATTGCTGTCAAAATACGACGTTGTTGCTCATGAAGACCTCAACGTTAAAGGACTTTCAAAGTCACAGCTTGCCAAGTCTGTGCATGATGCTGGATGGTCAAGCTTCCTGTCAATTCTAACCACCAAAGCCGAAAATGCTGGGTTGTTGGTAATAGCTGTGAATGCTTCTGGCACATCACAAGACTGTTCTAGTTGTGGGGTGAAAGTTCCTAAAAGGCTGCATGAAAGATGGCATTCTTGTCAATGTGGATGTAGTCTCGACCGCGACCACAATGCAGCCAGAAATATAAAAAATAGAGCGCTGGGGCATCGCGTTCTTAAAGCTCAGTCAATGTCCGACGGGATACCGGGAGTCACTGAGAAGCCTACACTGTACTGTACTCAGTCAGTGTAGGAGTATGTCACATGTCCTTGCTTTCAGTATCAGGCTTAGGAAACACCACGCGCTGCACCCGATGAACCAAGGTTGAGGAAACAGAGAACAGCGTGAATCCGATGAGTGGGTGAAGTACTCCCAAAGGTAAAGGTGAATTCAGGTGAATCGTGAGAAATTGCAGTCCAAGCAGCACTGGCATACTTGCCGTGAGCCTCCGCACTCGTTGAGGAAACGGACTCAAGTACACCCATAAGAGCAGGAGCAGTGACAGTCCGCCATACCCACGCACTAGCCAAACATGAATGTTCCACCACTGGGGATTGTAAAAATACGCCAGTCCAACCGTCAACACTTGGGCAGTTAGGCAGAGGTTGAAGAATACAGCGATCGCAAGAAAGCCTACCTGAATCCACCGTGCAGGTGGTTGTATGCTATCAGTACCAAAATTTGTTGCCATAATGAGAATTCTTCAGGTGAATCTGTGGAGTATTGCTGGAGGAGCAACGCGAAAAAGTAGGGTTATCGACGAGCATCGCGCTACTCCCAGAATGAAACGCTAAGCTAATCGTCCTTTAAGTTCCATATTGGAATTTAAGAAAGCCTTTGTGGGATGGGCATCTTGCCCGTCCAGTTATCGCAGAATAAATGTACATCAGCTTACTAATGAGTGCCTAATTCTACTGCAGCAAGTGCCTCGACTGGTGTGTCAGGAAGGCTACCCCACTCATTCCAAGAACCGTCGTAATTGCGTACATTCTGATAGCCCAGTAAATACTTCAAAACAAACCAAGTATGGGCGGAGCGAGCACCAATTGCACAGTACGTTATCACTTCCTTGTCAGGAGTGATGCCCTGACTGCTGTATAAAGCGTACAGTTCTTGACCTGATTTGAACGTCTCATCTTCGTTCAGAGCTGATTCATAAAAAATGTGGACTGCACCTGGAATATGCCCTGCGCGCTGAATTCCTTCTGGTGGTTTCATGGTAAACAATTCACCGCAATACTCTTGAGGTGTGCGTACATCGACCAAAACGCGGTCTAAGTTGCCAATAGCTCCTTGCACTTGCTCCCGCAGCGCCCGTATGCTTGAATCGGGTTCCTGTGCTGTATAAGTGGTTGTCTTGATGGTCGGGATTTCGCTCACCAGAGAGCGTCGTTCGCCAATCCATTTCTTGCGACCACCATTCATCACTCGCACATCCTTATGACCAAATACTTTCAGGAACCAAAAAATAAAAGCGGCACTAGCATTATGGTCGCCATAGACAATCACAGTCGTGTCGTTGGCGATACCTGAGTGCGCGAGCAGTTTTTCCAACGCCACTTTATCAAAATTGATACGGTAATCAGGCAGCAAGATGGTGAATCCGTTCCAAAAGACAGCACCTTTAATGTGACCAGAGTCATATGCTGTTGCATCCATATCCACTTGGATAAGACGCACTTTGGGGTCGCTCAAATGCTCAGCGACCCATTGGGTGTCTACAAGAACTTCAAGATGAGCGTAATTTACCAATGACATTCGGCGTGACTCCTTGCTCTGTAACTGTGATGAGGTTAGAGTAAGATTGATTTTCTGACGCGCCTAGTCCTCGAACGAGTACATTTTGTAGCAACGATGATGGCAAATTCTTTGCAGTCTTTATTTGGGGCGATCGCCTCTGCTCGTGACGAACAAGAACTACGACAGCACGTTATGGTTAAAGTTGGCGAGTACTTTGTTGCCCATCGTTGGGGGCTTTTTTTCTTTGATAAACTTCCCTCTGTCGATCCCAATCTTCCAAGTATCGTTAAATTAGCTTTATCTGTAGAACATAATCCTGTCTTGCGCTACGTGGTTGAGCACCATGCCCCCGTTCACGAAGAATTGCTGTTACCTGCTGGGGTATGGAAGATAATTTGCCCGCGTTCTGATCATGGGCATGTAATGGCTGGACCTATTGTCAGCAATGGTCATCTTGTCGGCGGAGTTGGTTTTACCCGCGTTCGAGGGACTGATCCTTTTAATACTCGGGATTTGGCTGATCTGTGTGCCCTCTGCCTTCATCTGTCCACTTGGCTAACAAAGATACAGTCGCAACCAACTTTATTCAATTCTCCAAATATTAAGCGTTTAACACCGCGTGAAATTGAAATTGCCGAACTGGTGGCACAAGGGCTAACAAGTGCTGAAATTGGTGCAGCGCTTTGGATTACAGAAAATTCTGTTAAGCAAGCCCTAAAACGGATGTTCCGAAAGCTTGAAGTTTCGTCTCGTGCTGAGTTAGTAGGGCGGCTTTTCTCAAACCACTTGGCTGTCCCCATCCAAGAAACACGCAGTTTATCCTAAGTTGTCATATAAGCTCTGTCAAATGCCCAAGAATTAGTCATCTTTGCTTATTGAAACTTTTGTAGGAGCCTGTAGTATATTAAAAAACTACAAATGTATTTGTCTGTAGTGTAATGCTGATCTACAAACGCGATCTCAAAAATGTTGACTGGGAAGAGATGAAAACAACGCTCAGTCAAGATAAATTTGACAACGGTAGAAGCCCTGAATAGCTTAGAGCGTCGTTTGCCAACAGTTATGCGACTTGTATCGCTTATGCAGATAATCGTATTATTGGAACCGCTCGCGTGCTATTTGATGGTATTTGTAATGCTTACGTAGTTGATGTCTGGACATTTACGCCCTATCGCCGTCATGGAATTGCCAGCACAATGATGCGACTGCTATTGGACGAGTTACAGGGTCAGCATATTTGTTTATTTACAGATACTTTGAACTTTTACAAAAAACTTGGCTTTACCAAAGGAGAGACTTGTATGGAAAAGGTTATCGGTAAATGGTTGGTCAATACATCAGTAACACAGAGTTAATAATTTTCATTAAATGGCTAATAACTAACTGCTCATGGTTATTAGCTATTAGCCATTAGCCCCTACTGACTAAAGGCTTGACGTTTTGCCAGTTTCTGCTTGCGTTTCAATCGGCTTAACGTCGGTGTAGCCCATTTCACCGACAATTGTCCGCAATATAGACATTTGCTCTTCAAAATCCAATCCTTCTATTTGGGAAAGTACATTATTAATTGCGTCAGTTGCTTTGTAGTTTTCTGGCATGTCAACCACTTGCTTGCCCATAGATACCGCCCAAATATACCAAATAAAGAGCTGGTTGTTTTCTTTTATTGCACCATAGGCACGAGAATATTCCGTATCATCGCGGTTGACAATTTGCCGCATGATTGAAAGTTGTTCGTCATCAGACAATTCATAATAGTTTCCTAAGAGCTTTGGCGCTAGTTCTGGTTCGCCAGCGGCTGGGGCTGCTGGAGTAATTGAGTCCCCCATTTTCTTATAAACAAAATACAACCAAGCGAGTTTGGCGTCGGTATCTAAACCGTTAAATCCTTCTACCACTTTTTGAGTTTCATTGCTTAAAGCTTGAGGAACATTTTTATCGTAACTTGCAGTCATAATTTATCTCCAGAGCTATTTAATATGTCAATCTAGGGGTATCAGAGTTTCAGAATCAGTATCGCCCCCCAAACGAAAGAGTTTTAAAAATTGGAGAAATATGGTTTTATATACCTTTTAATAGAGGTAAAAGTCTATCCATGGATGCCAAGGAAAGAAGAGCTTTCTTTGTTAGAATGCGGCATTGATAGAGAAATTTTTGGAGAAGTGAATAATGCCAGAAGAAATAAAACCCAACGAATCACAAGCTCCTACTCACGATGCACAACTAGCCGCCCAAAACATAGCAAGCGGTGAAGAAAAAACTCCAAGCGTCGATATGGAAGCAGATTATGAAGCTGCCCAACGACTCAGCGTCAGTGAAGTTGACCGCACTGGTGAAGGTGCAAAAGCAGCCCAAGAGGCGACTGCACCTAAGCAGGAAGTGAGCGAACCTCAACAGACAACCACGCAAGCTCAGCCAACTGGTGATCCTAGTGATTACGTAGATATGGCGAAGGAAGTTGGTGGTTCTCCAAGTGAAGGTGGAACTAATGTTACTGACGATTTGGTAGAAAAAGCTAAGGAAAAAGGTCAATCGAAAAAGTAAATTTGTCTGTAGTTAGTAAAAAATCAATTTTAAAAAAGCTCGACCTAATATAGGTCGAGCTTTTAACAATTTTGTGATATGTGTCTTTTGAAGTATTAAGAACTACTTGATAGAATTGCCTGCTTTCAGGAGCAGATCTCCAAGTTGCTTCACCTTAGTAGCAACATCACCTGTTGCGTCAGCACCTGCACCCTGTGTGTCCTCGCCCAAATCGACGAGAATCTTAGAAATTGTTGCTTTGTCACCACTTTGGAGCGCCTGTTTGAGTTCACCCAAATCTTCTGCAATATCATTTCCTTGGAGTTGTTGTTGCCAACTGTCGATCACAGCGATCGCTTGTTCAGCAGGTATGGAAGTCAGACCTCCTTGCAAGGCAGAGATGGTGGCATCAAGATTAGCGCTTTGCTTAGCGTCAGCCATAACTATTTTCCTATGCTAAGTGTTTTTTCGTGAATGACTCGGAACCTTGGTAGTGAAAACTACTTTCATACCAACCTTTATTTTTCTTAATATAAACACTAAAAACCTCACTCTAGAGAGGTAGATATACTTGTATAACTTTTAATATATTTACAGATTGACAAATAATGTGTAATAGTCATTATAATTAGGGAATGTATTTAATTCTTATTCAATTTTAATAGCAGAGATTCCTGTTACTGAGCTAGATCAAACTTATTTAATTTGTAAAAATCACACATATTAAGATTCCCGACTTCTTGAAGAAGTCGGGAATCTGATTGTTCACGGTGTTTATACGGCTTATGATTTACGATTGCTATATATCAATTAATCATAGTTTTGCAAGAAATCTGTTTTTTTCAATTATCTGGGCTTAACCCTTTGATTACTTCCAACAATTCGTAGGGTTCGTGAATCAAAAAATCTGGATTTTGTTTTGCTAGCACTTCCTGTGAATTAAAACCCCAAGTCACTGCAATTACCTTAATATTTGCTTTCTTCGATGCTTCTATATCTCTGGTTTCATCTCCAACATAAATAACTTCTTGAGGCTTGATTTGTTTTTGTTTTAATACGTTATTAATGATTGTTGTTTTTCCAAAGATTGTGACGCCTGAATAGACAAAATCAAATAAGTTATCTAAATCATTGACTTTGAGAAAATCTGTAACATTGTCTTGAGAATTAGAAGTTATAATTCCTAGTCTGTAACCGTTATTGTTAAGCACTACTAAGGTTTCTTTAATTCCTGAAATTGGCTTTAATTCTTTGATTTTACTTTTTAACTCAGATTTTACTTTTTTGACTAAAAAAGGTATTTTCAAAATTGAAATTCCTGAGTACTTGATGATTTCCCTAGAACTCAAGTTTCTCAGGAGGGCAAGTTCCTCTTGAGTGATTGGTATATAGCCAAACTTTTCAGCTAAACGATTGGCAATACTTACCAAAGCATCTACGGTATCAGCAATTGTGCCATCAAAATCAAAAATAATTACTTTCTGGGTCATTCTTTCGCCTGATGGAATGCGTTTAGATTAGCACGGGCATTCCGTCGTAACATATGTGGCTTAATTCGCCGCAACGCCGATGCCGGAAATTGTCTATCCCACTCTTGATCTGAGATTTGCGCTAATTCTACCAGCTTGGGCGCAACATTCCCAGAGTATGGCTCAAACTCTGCAACATCTGTTTCTTTGGCGAAGCGCTGATTCCAAGGACAAACTTCTTGGCAAATATCACAACCAGCAACCCAGCCCTGTAAATGGGGTGTCACTGTCTGGGGCAATTCTTCATCTCGATTTTCAATTGTATGATAGGCAATGCAGCGATTGGCATCCACCACAAAAGGCTGGGTAATCGCGCCTGTCGGACAAGCTTCCATACAACGAGTACAACTACCGCAGTGTTCTGTATGCGGGCGATCGCTCTCCAACTGCAAATTCGTCAGCACTTCCCCTAAAAATACCCAAGAGCCATACTCTCGTGTTATCACATTACCATTCTTGGCAATCCAACCGATGCCAGCTTTTTGCGCCCATACTTTATCTTGCACTGGACCTGTATCTGCATAGTATCGTGCTTGAATGCCTTCATCAAGTCCTTGCAGCCAACTTGTCAGTACCTTGAGTTTTTTGTGCATGACTTTGTGATAATCCCGTCCCCAAGCATAACGGGAAATTTTAGCGTATTCTCTTCCTTCGGGACGCTTTTGAGGCGTGTAGTAGTTAAGGGCGACACTAATTATAGTTTGCACCTCTGGCATAACCTTACGAATATCTTGGCGCTTGGGATTTGCCATCCATTCCATGTCGGCAGCATAACCAAGCGCTAGCCAAGCTTGCAATCTTTGCACTTGTGTTACATCTTCCCCGTCTACTGCAGCAATTCCAACCTTATGGAATCCCAACTCTAGAGCTTTCTTTTTCACCTCAGTGCTGTTTGTTCCCGGGGATCGATTCATTTCTCTTATTTTAATTTGCCTACTGTCTGGCTCTTGTATTCTACACCATTCAGTCAATACACCTATTTCTTTTTGCTATTTTCCCTATTTGTAAATTTTATTTGCAATTTGTAAACAAATGATGCAACATGTAAATCGAGAGGCAACAAAAAAAATACAAGCCTCCTACTGATTTGCAGCGTAATAACTATTTGACTGTGGGGCAATCATGACTTTTACAACTGATTCAGCACAAAGCCGTTACCCCAATCCTTTCAATTACAGCACTCAGCCTGGTGATGTTGTACTTTCCGTGGCTGTGTTCCAAAGCTTAAGCGTGGATGACCAGTTGGCAGTACTTTGGTATGCTTACACAGAGATGGGTCGTTCCATCACACCAGCAGCTACAGGTGCAGCGCGTTTACAGTTAGCCGAAGGTCTGTTAAATCAAATTAAGCAAATGTCTCATGATGAGCAGTTACAGGTGATGCGTGACCTGGCTGCTAAGAGAAATACTCAAATTTCTCGCTCCTACGGTATTTTGAGTAACAATACCAAATTGGCGTTCTGGTACGAATTATCAGAACTTATGGTTCAAGGCTTCGTCGTTCCTATGCCTCCTGGCTATCAACTTTCCCGTGATGGTGTCAAAGTATTAGAAGAACTTAAGCAACTCGATTTTGGTCAACAAATTACTGTTTTCCGTAAAGTAGTAGCTGACATGGGTGTTGATCCCCTAGCTGACTAATCTTCCTTCCAGCTTCTCCCAACCTTCCATATTCCATTCCTCGTTCCCAGGCTGTTTTGTCTGGGAACATTTTTTATGTATAAATAAAATTACACAAAAATTTCTGGCTGCGGTAGAAAAGGCTACCAGCTTTATTCAAGTTTTTTAATTTATTGAAGTGTAGATAAAAGTGTGGGTAACAAGCGCCATTTGGGCGGCATAGTGAGTTTTAACGCCTCATGCACGGTTTTGAAGAGCAACTTTCTTTGGGTGACTGTCCTGCTGAGTTTAACTCCCTTGCTACTCAAGCCCTAATTCCCACAAAGTACATAAGTTGATTGTGCTTACACCTATTAAAAATACAAACACACATAAGGAAAGCTCCCCCAATACGGTTTGTATAGCGACACGATGCGGCAATACTTTTCGGATAATACTTGATCCCCCCCTAGCCGCCCTTAAAAAGCAGGGAACTATCTACCCCCTTTTTAACAGTTACCAGTTATCAGTTATCAGTTATCAGTTATCAGTTTCATCCGCAGGGTTTAAGTCCCCCACCAATTGGACCGAAAGCGTTGGTGGCGGGTTTAAATCCCCCACCATAGCAGGCGTTACTGTTCACTGTTCACTGTTCACTGTTTTAAGGGGGTTGGGGGATCTCATACAGCGCAAACATCACTAACCGAACCGTATTGGCTACCGCCTTACACCCTGTCTGGGAACAAGATGCTACTTCCACCATAGGAATGATTTATGCTTATTTGGGCAATATACCTCGAAAGTTGCTTTCGAGTCCGCTGGCTTTTGTATTCAAATAAATTGTGAGCTAACGTGATACAGGTAAATCTATGGCAGCTGCTGAATTTACACCCACAACTGTAGATGAAACACTCCAAATAGAGGGAATTACAGAACCAACTATACTGCGTTATTTCCTAAGCTTGAACACAGGGAAGTTTGAGGAAACTGCTGCTTTGTTTGCAGAGGATGGTGTTATGCATCCGCCGTTTGAATCTGGTTTTGTGGGGCGAGATGCAATTATTGGCTATCTGCAACAAGAGGCGCAAGACGTGAAAGCTTATCCCCGTGAAGGTGTCAGCGAGACACTGGATGAGGAGCAAATCCAATTTCAGGTAACAGGCAAAGCACAAACATCTTGGTGTGGTGTTAATGTCTTGTGGACATTTATCCTCAACCAACAAAAAGAAATTCTTTATACAAGAATAAAACTTTTAGCCTCTCCCCAAGAGTTACTCAATTTGCGGCGGTGAAGAGACTGACACAGAAACGCACCTGATGTGAAGACCTTTTGGAAGCGCGTCAGGTGCGTCTCATTATCTGGGCGTCTTGTTGAGCTACTTAGTAACTGCTGCTTGCTGAAAAGAACGCATGAGCAACTTTCGTCCTAGTTCGATATCTTTAGCGGCACATTGCCAATCTGGGTGCGCAGTCATCAACAAACTATCTAAAGTTTCTTGGTCAAAGAGATGCCAGACCCAAGCGTTATTGATTTGGTCTTCAACAGCATAACAGTTTGGGCTGACACAGTGAATTGTGCAAGTACTGGCAACTCTAGCCAAAGTCATTTGTTCTCCAGGTTGTAGCGCCCGAAACTCGCGGATAGTCTGCTTCAACTCACTTATCGAGGACACCGTTAATCCAGGAATCGCTAGGGTGAGATTTGTGTCTCCATTTACCGCAATCCAGTAATGACGACTAGGATCAATTCCCTCAAGCCAAGGTAATTCATCATCGAGGCGATAGCGGGGTGACAAACAAATCGAGGCTTCCATAGGCGAAATCATGATTTTGTTATAAAATGATTGTTAAAATTCGGCACTGGACGTTGGATTAAGGCGATCGCCATCTTATCGCACGCCCTCCTATGACAGAGTCATTTTGCAAAGCTACATAATCTAGCTCTGCAAAATGAGAAAAAACAAGCTTCTATTCTAATAATTAATGATTAGAAGCTATAGTTCAAATAAACTTAGCAAAAGTTATTAACTTTCTTAATATTTCTTAAAACTGTTTGTGATGTTGCTCTATAAGGTGGCTGGCTCTTGACCCCTCGGCAATAGCTGCGGGGATGAAAGCCGCGCCCCGTAGGTTAAAGCCTACTGTGAAGATTTTTGTTTCATCTGTTAAAATTGAAACATGACGCGTTACAACGCGAATCCATTGTAGGAAAGTCTTCCGCATCCATGCTCAGAAAACCGGGAAAGACACTGGCTTTGGGGAAAAAGACAAAGACGAGTGAGAAATGTCTTTAACCCAAAATCAAATCCAGCAATTTTACCCGTCTCAAATTTGATTTCTGGCTCATGAACAGTGTCAACCACAACAACCATAAACAATTCACCCAAAGGTGTGCGTTTAATGGTTAGTGTTTTGACTGTTCCCTCCCAACTTCTAGATTTCCAAAATTGATAAACTCGATTCCCAATTTTAACCCTGTTACGACTTAAAAATTTATACCCTGCTTGTTTGAGGGTGAATGATTTATACTTCTTAACTTTCTTGAATCCTGGTGGACGAACCCCTTTTTTGTTGTGCTTAAAAAATAATTGGTATGCTTTCGATTGGGCGTTGACAGATATCCTGTACCGCTTGAGAACCTACTAACTGCCAAAATGGATTGCGTTTCCGCAACTTGGCAACATGAGACTGAAGTTTCGCACAACTCAAATGTTTGCCCCAGATCCGGTAGTACCGACTCGGAAGAGCAATACAATGGTTGTAGATAACCCCAGCAGCGTTAATCGACTGCTTGAGGTATTTATTCCGCTTGTGTGAGTACAACTTAAACTTCAGTGTTTTCATGATAATATTGTATATCAACCAGATATACAAATGCAATGAAGAAGAGCGTCTTTTTTAGATTGACGGATGAAGAGTTCACAAAGCTAGAATCGTATTGCGAAGAAACTGGAAGATCGAAATCAGATGTTTTAAGAGAACTCATTAGAAGCCTAAAGACAAAGAGAAAGCCGCTCCTTTAGGACGGGGCTTTAAACCCAGTTTTCCGGTAAAAAACTAAATTTTTAGACCCATCTGAGGAGGGACGCTTCTTGGATGTAAAACAAAAATGCCTGTGGAAACGGTAGTAGCGGGGAGTAAGTCACGAGGCTGCTCTAGTTAAGAGTTTAAGAAGCAGGAAGAAAGGTGTAACAGCACGGCAATAGCTAAGCTGTGGAACAACTTTTGAGAATCCCTGTGGTTTTAGCCCTGGGAGGTCGTCAATTAGGGCATTTAGCAGGAGTTGAGCCCGAAGGATTGGCACCTGAGGTATGGGAGATGAGCGTTACTTGCCCTTTGCCGTTGAACACCCAGCCAGTTGCAGGTACAATTGCCACAGCGTCAGGTTTAGATGGTGGTTTAGCTGCGGGTAATTCTGAGCGTTGCTGCTGTGTTGTAATTTCTGAAATGCGAGTATCTAGCCATACCACATCAGTGCTGAGGGGTTCGTAAGGGCTAGGAGGCAAACCGCCGCGTCCGGTAACAATAAATTGATTGCCCCCTAATCCGGCAAACGCGGCACATCCACCAGTGTCAATTGGCGCTGAGACATCAGCGACAACTATGGGCAGTTCCACTAATCCCCGGCTTGGATCTACATTGGGATTGTTGATGAGTACAGTGCCATTAAATTGAGGTCCCGCTTGAGAAAGCGCGTTAATCTCACTGAGCGTTTCATCTCGCGTCACAAAACGGCTGATTTCAAACCCATACACGCCAGAGCTAGTAATTGTGATCTCACCTCCCTGTCCTTGGTCAGCGGTAGCAACAATATCACTGTTTTCATTATTGACCGTGACGACAAAGCCATTCGGGCTAGAAATGGTAATGTTGCCGCCCTTGGCATTATTATCAGCTTTAGCAGATATCTGACTTTGGCGGCGCATCAAGATGTAATCTCGCACGTTCAAATTGATATTTCCGCCTTCACCAGATGCAGTTGCTGCTTGGAGTTTTCCTTGAGTGTCGAGAAAGATAGAGTTAGCTGTGATTTTTAGTAAGCCAGCATTTCCTTGACCATCACTACTGACATTTATTTGTCCGCTATCTTGAACTTGCAACTTTCCAGTAGTAATCTCCACGTTTCCACCTTTACCTGTGGAAGTCCTAGATGTATTGGCATATACCCCACTAGGATCGCTATAGCCTTCATTACGTATACTCTGTGCCTGTCTCCTATCTCTGTTTTGTACTTCGTTCAATATTTCATTGAACCCAGAAATATTGCCGGAGATAGTGATGCGGTCTGTGTTGTTGAAGGTAATGTTACCTGCATCACCACTGCTAGAGGTAGTGGTGCGAAGTTTGCCGCCCCCAGTCAATTCCACTACCTTAGCATTCACATTGATATTACCGCCCCCAAAAGCTCCTTGAGTTTCTGCCCTTAAATTCCCACCATCTGCTATACGTAAACTTCCATTTGGAACATTGATGTTAATATCACCAGCCTTCCCTGTGGCATTTCTCCCAGCACTTGTCCGTAGACTACTAAATAAAAAACTTCCTCCGCGAGATTTTCCAATCAATGAAACTGGAAGCCTGCCTGAGATTTCTACTGCATCTGTAGCATTGATCTCAATCTTACCGGAGTTGCCACCCAAGTCACTTGTTGCTCTCACCTCCGATCCATCAGTTATGGAAACAGACCGCCCAGATATGTTTATATCACCAGCATTGCCTTGGGGAGAGACGAAGTTTGCTGTAGATCCGACGTTCGTGGAAACCAAGCTACTTTGCACAAATACAGGACCAGAGGATTTTAATGTGATGTTTCCAGAATTCCCACTAACAAAGCTTGTAGTAACAAGCGAGCTATTGTTTGCTAAAGACACGGACTCATCACCTTGCAGTAATATCTGTCCTCCACCGTTAAGTCGGGAAAAGGTGCTGGCAGTAATATAAGCATTGTCTAAAGAGATAGAACCCTTGGCTATGAGTGATACATTTCCAGCACCTTGACCAAAATTGGTATTGTAGGTGGAAATTACCTTATTCTCGCCTTGTTCACCCCGCCCAATTAAAGAAATGGAGCCATTGGTGGCTTCTAATGATACGTTGCCGCTACGTCCCCTTCCAAAAGTAAAGTTGTTACTGTAGGCACTTGCATCAATTGCAGGTTTATCATTTGAAGGATTTGTACGATTAGCAAAATTCGTTTCATAAGCCGGATTATCTATTCTAATCTCACCAGCTTTAATATTGATGTTACCTGCATTGCCGTTCCCCAAAGTCCGGGTGCGAATTTGTCCGCCATTCACCTCTAGTTTACTGGCATTAATATTGATGTTGCCAGCGTTACCAGTAGCACCACTCTCCACCACGTTGTTGAGTTGGCTATCCTGAATCATTCTCACCACCCCTGTCGCATCCAGCGTCACATCTCGTGAAGATGAACCAACTGGTTGTGACCCTTTAATTCCAGCAGAAATGCGACTTCCTCCGGAAATATCTATGTTCCGGGCGGTAACTGCTACACTACCCTGACCTGTATTAGCGACATCAACTTTAGCTGCATTGGTGAGGGAAACATCTGCTCTGGCTGCATCCTGTGGAACACTCAAGGAAAAATCATTACCATTTAGATTCAAGCCTACTGTTCCTGAACCAGCAACTCCTGCTAACTCAACTCGACCATTTAAAGCCTGCAACAAGCCGCCATCTAAACTTACATTACCGCCAACAAGTGCCAAACTTTTACCCGATTGTACCTGTAACTGCGATTGATTTCGGATGCTGGCGGGACTTGCGCCAAATTGCAAACCAAGAGGGACACTGATAGTTAAAAGAGGTGTTGTTTGGGGAGCAGTCGCACTAAACTTTGTACCATCTGCAAAATTTAGACTTTCGGCTGTACTTGCAAAGAATGAGCCACCGATATTTAGCGAAGCATTAGGACCAAAAATAATTCCATTGGGATTAATTAAAAATAGGTTTGCTGTACCTACGGTGCGAATTAACCCATCAATATTAGATATAGACCCACCCGTCACCCTACTAATGATGTTCCCAATGTCAACCGTATTATTAAAGAAAGCTTCGCTACCAGTGGAAACAGAAAAATCCTTGAAACTGTGGAACAGATTACTGCCAGCTTGTGTTCCTCCTGTAATGTTGAAGGTCTTCCCATTGATGTTGACGATGGAATTATTGGGTAAAGTGCTATCTGGGGTGATTTGGGCTACTGCACTTGTAGAGAAAGGCAATACACAAGCGATCGCCCAAAGGGCAGTGGCTTTGCCAATCGCTATACCCAAAAACCAACCACAACGAGTACTCATTGCCGACATTGCCTTGCTCCACCACAAGCAGTTGCTGAACCAAGGTTACAAACACTAATGTCAAATAAATTGCATCAATCTTAAGTTACCTTTGCCTAATTTTCAATCTTTGGTTAGAGTTTTGCATGAAACTCGGTATTTTCTTTACAAAAATTGATTAATCTATTGGCGGCAGTAATATAACGTGAGTTCGACAAACCTCACCGTTTCATTGAAACCGGAAAAATCTGCCAGCCTCATTACAAGTTAACTAGTTTAGGGTTCACGATCTTGACGGAAAAACCGCCCAAACTGTTAACTAGTATACAAAATCAATCAATTTTTAAGGGCGGTTTTTCCGGAGGCTGGCAGATTTTTCTACGTTTAGACCCAACCCTCCCAACCTCCCTCTCCTTTTAGGAGAGGGAGGAGCAACATTAGAATCAGGATTTGAAGCCCCTCTCCTACGAGGAGAGGGGTTTGGGGTGAGGTCTGCTTTGACTTCGTCGAACTCACGTTAATATATGCATTGCTGTGTATTTTGTATCAGCAACGCCCAGACATAGGTTTGTATTCAGCATAAAGCGCGAAGCGCAGCGTCCCGGAGCGAAGGCAAGGGCTATCACCTGTAGTCAACAAATGAAATCAACAATAAACTATACAGGTTGGGGTGCGCGTTGAGTGACTTTTGGCAAAGTCACTTCTAACTTCAGACAGTTAGCACCATCAACTTCTAACTGGTACTCCACCTTGTCCATAAGACGATGCATAATTAGCCAACCATAGCCCCCTTCTTGTCTGTCTGTAGGATTTGGAGGCAAATAGCTGGATACATCGAAGCCTTTGCCGTGATCCCAAACTTCCAGAACAATATCGGTATCTTTTAGTTCTAAACGAATTAAAACTGGCAGATAAGGCTGATCCTTATGAGCATGACGCACCACGTTAGAGTAGGCTTCCACCAAAACCAGCCGCAAGCGACTTGATTGCATTGACCAATCAACTGAACCTTTAAACTGGACTTCCAAGCATCCTAGCAACCAGTTTTCTACTATGGTTAAAAACTTCAAGTCGCTTGGTACATGAAGCTCACTTTTCATCACTTAGAAAACCTCCAGCGAAAGTATAGTTTGGTCATCTTCTTGAACTAAGTTGTTTGCCTGGATACGCGCTAGTAAATGGTTAAGATCAAGTGGTTGCCTTTCCATCTTAAGGAGTTGCCAAAGACCTTCTTGATTCAGCATAGAACGGCTGACTCGTTGCTCGCTATCCACGGAATTGAGGTATAAATTAGTGCTTTTTAAGACTTTTGATTCAGTAATACCATCACTCGCTAGCAGTAGGATATCTCGGGGTGCAAGAACCAACTGACTAGACTTTGCCTGCCATATAGGGAATATACCTAGGGGAACGCTGCGTACCTTAAGATACTGGGGGTTTTTTTCCACGGTCGTCTCTTGCCGTGACCACAACAGGGGATATATATGTCCTGCATTAGCATAAATGAGTTCCCTGGTGGTGGGAGTATAACGAGCTAAGACGAGGGTGATAAAGTAATTGTTGCTGATCAAATCATCACTGAGAGCATGGTTGAGATTTTGCATGACCACATTCGGCAGAGGTGGTGATTCTTGAGACAACTCTCGGCGCAATACCGAAATGGCACTAGCCATGAACAAAGCCGCTGGGACACCCTTACCAGAAACGTCTCCTACCGCCAACCACAAGTCTCCTTTGGGATGGGCAAACACTTCAAAAAAATCCCCTCCGACTTCACGAGCTGGCTGGCAACAGGCTTGTACTCTCACACCCTTGATGTCCGGCATGGTTTGGCGCAGCAGGTTGTTTTGAATTTGGCGAGCAACTTCCAACTCGACGCGGATTTGCTGTTGTTTCTCTTGAAGGCGTTGATAAAGTTTTGCCTGGGAGAGGGCTAAGGCTGCTTGTTCGGCAACACCTGCAATGAGCTGGATGTCTTCTTCTTGCCAAGAACGAGCATGGTGATCATGGTTAAGGGCAAGAACAGCAAGCAGGTTTTGCTGGTATATAAGTGGTACTATCAGTTGCTGACAGGCTTTGTCATCTTGTGTATACTGAGCAAGTTGATATTGACGGCTTTCCAAAACCTTCTCAATCAAAGGATTTGGATCGAAATAACAACTCGATGCTAAAGATTTCGGATTTTGGTAGCAGAACTGGTCTAGTGTGAGGCGATCGCCCTCCACTGGTCTCAGCAGGCAATAACTAGCTTCAAAAGCCTGTCCTATTGTTGCTACAATTTTTTGTAGCATACTGTTGTAGTCTAAAGACTCGCGAATCGCTGTTGTGACTGCATTAAATAAAGATTCTCGCCGCAAGGCGCGACTCAATTCTTGTGTGCGTTTTTTGACAACTCGATATATGTCTGCTGCTTGCTCAACAACTGCCTTAAGTCGCTCGGGTTTCCAAGGTTTAGTGATGTACTTGAACACCTGACCAGAGTTTATCGCCTCTACCAAATCTTCGACATCGGTAAAACCAGTCAGCAAAATCCGCATTGTATCAGGAAAGCGCTCCACAGTTCTACCGAGAAATTCTGTGCCATTCATCTGTGGCATTCTTTGGTCAGAGATAATGACAGCCATCTCGCCTTCTTTGTCCAAGATATCCAGCCCACTGAGAGCATCAGTTGCTCTATACACCTGAAAGTCTCGTCTAAAAGTGCGGTAGAGTAAATCAAGATTATCAGGCTCATCATCTACCACCATGAGCTTCAGTCTGGCTACCTCTATCTCAGTCATACTTGAGTTGACTTTCTAGATGCAATGAGTACCGAGGTAGCGTTTTGTTGCTGCCTCCTGATGATTGAAAAAGAATGCAGAATGCAGAACTCAGAACTCAGAATGCAATGAGTAGGGGATTGGGAGCCGCTAGTCATTGAAGACCACCTTTTCAAAGATTTGGTGACACAGCCCTGGAGGCGGGTTTCCCAACCTAGGGGACTGGGTAAGTCCGGAGCACAGGCTGCGCCAACGCGTAGCGTGTCCTCTGGACTCACCCGAAGGGTGGGATACTTAAACCCAGACTCAAAGCCACCCAGTGGTAGAGAACTCAATTCTGAGTTCTGACTCCTGAGTTCTGAGTTCTTTCTTGTTAAAAAAGAATTAGAAAAACAAAAGTAAGTAGAATCTATCCAATTAGATAGCATAATTATCTCAAAATTTTCTGTAAATTTTGATATAGTCTCCTCAGAGGTTGCCACACCCCAATGTGAACTCTATCCCACCAATCCAGAACGCAAAGCGCGGACTGCGGCTTGCGTGCGGTCATCAGCGCACAGCTTGTTCAAAATGTTTCGGACGTGTGTTTTGACAGTTCCAACTGTGATGTAAAGCCTTTCCGCAATCACCGCATTGCTACAACCTTCTACAATCAATTGCAAGACTTCTAATTCCCTTTCTGTTAGGGTGTAAGGGTCTATCATGTCATCCGGCTGATTCTCAGCGGAGCGTGAGTTACTATCAACACTCTTGTTGTCTAATGTTATGGCTTCGGGTTTGGGTGGATTTTGTTGTGCTTGTTGCAAGACAATGCGAGCGATCGCCGGATCAATCCAAGCGTTACCGTTGTAAGTGACTCGCACAGCGTCCAGCAAATTATCGAACCTAATATCCTTCATACAGTAAGAGTCAGCTCCTGCGGCAAAAGCTGCTAGCACCGCTTCTTTGTTATCCCGCAGTGTCAAAATCAATACCTTTGTTGCTAACTCTTCTCCATGAGCTGTCGATTTCACCTCCCGTGTAAGTTCAATTCCATCTTTATCTGGTAAACCGATATCGACAATTGCAATATCTGGTTGTAGAGTTTTTAACATCTTCAAACCTTCTACTGCATTAGTCGCTTCTCCGACAACTTCAATTTCTTCCTTTTGCAGCAGCGCTGTCCGAATACCCACACGGGTGAGGTCATGATCTTCAATCAAAGCAACACGAATTTTAGCCATGGTCTATTACCGCCCTTACACTTAAAAGCTGTAAAATTGAGTTTACAAGAGGTTCAGGAGATGCAGTTTCAAGGTGCCTGTGGAAAAATATAGATAGGAGAGCTTTTTGAGTTAGACTAGCACAGAAACGCTTTGGCTCCGTGCCCCAGCCATTTACCAAGAAAATAGCCCTTAAAACGTCCACAGCTCATACGTCAGGTTAATAAGTCGTGGAGTTGCACTAATCTCCTGAAGAACATTAGCTTCAACAATAAAAATAAAAATGAAAAGTACTGCCCCTGCTTAGCAGTGCCTGATATTGGTAAGTTTTATTGTGCATTCTGATTGTTATAGCGAGTAAACTAACACCTAAATAGATAGCACAAGCCATGCCCAAATTTATGACTTATTGGAGAAGTATGCTATCTGGGCATTGGGGTAGCATAGCATATGTTTAACTAACAGACAGTCTCTTGCGCTATAAGTCTTACCAAATATAACGATCAGATTTAGCACACAACGATGTCAAGAATTTGTAAAATTCCCATAATAAGCTTTTGGAAACAATTTGATAAGCTATTGTTCTATCTATATAGTTGGTGTGAGGCTCGTTAAGAATAGGCTATGTCTGAACTGCCTAGAAAGTTTTCAGTATTAGGGCTACCAGTTCATGTGATGACTAATTATCCAAGCTGGTTGCTAGAATGCCTGCAACAAGGCATGGGAGTTCATGTGGTCACGCTCAATGCAGAAATGACTATGCAGGCAGAGCGGAATTCCTCTCTCGCTCAGGTCATACACAGTGCCGAGTTAGTGATTCCAGATGGAGCAGGGGTGGTTCTCTACCTCCGATGGCTGTTGCGGCAAAAAGTTCAAAGAACTCCCGGAATTGAACTCGCAGAAACACTGTTGCAAGAAATTGGGCAACTGGGAACGGGTACAAAAGTATTTTTCTATGGAGGAGCGCCTGGTGTAGCCGCAAAAGCATCAGAGTTTTGGCTTTCTCAAGTTCCAGGTTTAATCGTAGCAGGCAGTCATTCCGGCTTCCATTCCGCACAAGAAGAAGAACAATTGCGACAAACTCTTACCCAACTACAGCCACAAGTTATTTTTGTTGGCTTGGGAGTTCCACGTCAAGAGTTATGGATTGCTAACAATCGTCATTTGTGTCCTCAAGCAATATGGATTGGTGTTGGAGGGAGTTTTGATATTTGGTCGGGGGTGAAAACTCGCGCTCCTGCTTGGTTGGGAGATAATAATTTGGAATGGCTGTATCGACTCTATAAAGAACCTTGGCGCTGGCAACGGATGTTGGCTTTGCCTGAGTTTGCCCTGAAAGCTCTTATTTATCGGTTTTTTCAAGTTTTTGGGGTAAGTGTAGCATCGAATTAACGTTTCATTAATTCTAATGGGTTACAAGATCTCCGACTTCTTTAAGAAGTCGGGGATCTGACCCCTACCACATATCAAAATTAATCACATAAACTACTAGTTAATAACAGAAACTAAAGTCATCAATGGTGAATTGACCATCAAAAGCACAGAAGGTCACGCGGTGAATTTCATTTGCTGATAAAGATAATAATGTGTTGGGAGGCACAGCAGAGTCAGAATTGGCAAGGTTTGCTCCCGGTAGTACCGTTTGGGTCAGTAGTTGATGATCACGGTTGTATGCTGAAAACACAAGCCGCTGTGAACTGGTGACAAAAGCACTGACAAAATGAACAGGACGCAGAAAAGTTGCTTCTAAAGATTCGTTCTTACGCGCTCCCATTAACACTACCAGACCGGAGTGGGTAGGAAATGCTGGATTTGAGGGCTGTATTGCTATACAATTGTTAAAAACGACGCCCCATTGCTCGTACTGTCGCTCCACTGCTTCAAAACATCTCAAATCTTCCAGATTCAAATAGATACAGGTTGGTACAGCTACCACTGCACTGTCAACTTCTTGTTCGGTTTGACCCCGCGAAGCGTAATCTACAATCTTACTGGAAAACTCAAAATTGTGAAGAGAAAATTTTTGGTCTTCAATGGTTTGCTTTGTTTGCGATTGAAGACTAGCCTGTTTTACCACGACACCCCGCTTTGTCATTGTCTAGAGAACATTTAGATTAGAAATTACATAGGTAGTTATTGTTTTTACCGAACTGCATTGCATCCTAGGTTCAAGAGCTAGTTAATCAGCAAGCAGCACGAAGCACACCTGAATTTACTGGATAATTTTAATGAGCGTTTCCAGTTTTCTTGACGCTCACTAACTCAGTAATGTTTCTGTTAGAATACCATAAAAATGTACTGTGGGGTTTCACCCCTAAGTTATAGGTGCTACCAGTACAATGATATATATAATAGTATTTGAGAGCCACAAAAACTTTAAAAAGTAGAAAAAAAGTTACCAAATCTTCATTAAGTAGTCGTAAATTTTCCATCCACTTTATTAGAAGCAGAGATAAGAAGCCTTTGGATATGATGTATTTGTATGGCTAGCTGGACTTGTAAAGGAAAGTGGAAAATAAAGAAGATGGGGAGGGAGATGAAACAAACGCGGGTGTAGGGCAAGGAAATTAACGACTAATAACTCGTGATTAATATCTATGTTTCAGCCACTAGGATTTGAGCAACGCTCGAGTATGACCTCTTTAGGTAAAGTAACGTATTATACTAATGAGGCATCACCCTGGCAAGATCAGAATACTGGAAGTACAGATAAGGAAACACTGGTATTTCTGCACGGCTTTGGTGGTGGTTCTTCCGCATATGAGTGGTCAAAAGTTTATCCGGCGTTCGCCGCCGACTATCGGATCATCGCACCGGACTTGATAGGTTGGGGTAGATCCGAGCATCCTGCACGAAATTACACAATTGAAGATTATCTGACGAATATTCGCGAGTTTTTGCAACAAACTTGCAATCAACCAGTCACAGTCATTGCTTCTTCCCTGACAGCAGGGTTGATCATCAGAGTGGCGATCGCCCATCCCGAATTATTTAAATCCCTGATTCTCAGCGCACCTGCTGGACTTTCTGATTTTGGTAATGATGCCTTAAACAACATCTTTGCCCAAATTATCAGCATTCCCGTTCTCGACAGATTGCTGTACAGTACGGGAATCGCTACAAAAGAAGGTATTCGCAGCTTTTTAGAGCAAAGGCAATTTGCCCAACCTCCTCGAGTGTATGAGGAAATTGTCAATGCTTACCTAGAGTCAGCACAGCAGCCCAATGCAGAATACGCGGCGCTATCTTTTGTACGTGGCGACTTATCTTTTGATTTGTCGGTATATATTCAACAACTGACAACTCCTACTGCAATTATCTGGGGTCAAAAGTCCCAACTTACAGGTTCAGAAATTGGTCGTCGTCTTGCGCAATTGAATCCGCAAGCAATCCGTATTTTTCAGTTGTTAGATGATGTGGGATTGACACCCCAATTGGAACTACCAGCGGTGACTATTAGTTTAATCAGAAGATTTTTACCAATGCTTTAGTTCGTGATTTGGTAGGTGTAGAACCTACAGATTAAACTTCTTGCAAAAGTATGATCAATGGATATTTAGAACCACAGATAAACACAGACAATTCAACGGACACTTGCGCGAGTGTCGGGAAACCCTTTCGGCAGAGCCGGCACGAGGGAAAGCCGTCATTCGCGCTGCCTCACCACGGCAGTGTTTTTATCGATGTGCATCTGTGTACCCTGCGGGAAGCCGCCTCCCTTGTCTACATCTGTGGTTTTATTTTCACAAATTTGACTTTTACAAGAGATTTATCAATACAATTGATGAACTAATGATTTTCCCTTACAGCGCAAAACAGCTATCCAGGCGGAAGGTTGCGTGTTTTGTTCAGCTTTTCCCTTGGTGCAAGTAGCGTGAAGCTAAGCGACGCAAGAGGCGATAGCTCTTGCGGACAATATCTAGGACAAAGTAGGGTACCCGTAGCCGAAGCGGGGAGAGGAGGGGACGGTACAGCCAGTAATAGGCTCTCTTGAGGTCATTCCACTTTGAGCAGGTCTCCTCATGAAGGAAGTCCGAAACGTCTACGACCAGTCCCCTGCCTTTGTGCATCATCACATTGCGACCGTGGACGTCATGGGGGTGGAGACCGCGCTTACGGGCATAGTCTAGAGCAGAGTCGATATCTCGTATAACCTGCTTTGGTATCCGCAGACCACGGTGCATACAGTCGTAGAGGGTCACTCCGTGCAATCGCTTTAGGACTAAGAAGCCATCTTCGGCATACAGACATTCAGAGAAGGCAGGGTGGGAACCTAGGCGGCGGTAGACCTCCACCTCCTCAAAGAAGCCCGGGCGTCCAGGCGCGTAAATCTTTACCACCTGGTCTGGGTAGTTAGGGTGATAGACCACTGCAGCGTAGTTCCCCCTGCCGAGAAGCTGCCAGGGTTTGGGAACATGGCGGACTTCCACCGGGTCGTGGGGATTAACGCTCTCAATTCGGAACCTCGGGAGTAGCTCTTGGTGGACACTCTCAATTAGCCCATTCATATCTGCTCCATCCATAGTGGGTTCCGGCTACTATAAGTGAGATGCAATTTGTCCATATAGTACCCTAAAAAGAGGTATTACAACGACTTGTGGAAAATCGAGAAACATTCGGTCATTTTACGTGAAATGCCTTTTATAACTACTTAAGAGCGATAAATTGGCGTGTGAATGACTCTTCGAGCAAAAATTATAGCGGTTCGGGGGTTGAGTGCAATAGATAGATATGCTACCTACCGCCTACCCCCTGTAAACTTATAACCACCTGCAGTCACTTCAAGCTGACCTTGTTTCCATCCTTGATAGATTGGCGTTTTACTACCTTGAGCATTTTGATAGACGCCGTAGTGTTGTCGCCAGTCGTGAAAACTTCCGTTCCGCCAAACTTTCGGTAATCCTTTTTGATATTGAAGCTTGATTTTTCCCGAAACACCTTGATACTCAACGACGCCATCTTTGATCTGATTCAGGTTGAGACGGGACTTTTCCAGCACAGACTGCTGAAATCGATTCCAATCGCCGTGAGTTTTGTTCTCGCCTATTTCTAAAGCAAATCCGCTTTCAGTGTCACCATTGGCTACGGCAGTTAGAATTTGGTCATCGGGATATTTATCGCGGATTTTCTCAGTGGCTGCGGGGTTTATTCCCTCAATTTTCAAGTTGATAGGCGTTAGTGCTAACCAAGTCTTTTCGTAACGGATGAAAGTCACACCTTGCTTTGTTTCTAGCTTGACAGACTTGGGTAAAAAAAATTGGAATGGTACCTTAGGTTTATTATTGAGCCAAATAACCAAATTGCAGTACTGAGCAATATTATCTCCACCTACAGACGATGATGAAATTTTAGTAGGGTCTGTTCCAGTTGCAGCTATCAAATAATCGACGCCGCGTTGAGAATTGTATGTCATCATTTTGAAGCCGTTCCAGTCTCCATCGGAACCTTGAGCTAATGTACCGAGTTGGAAGGTGTTACCGAAATAGAGAGTTTCGTAAAACTCTGGTGCAGCGTCGCCCCCAGGTTTCCAGTTTTCATATGTTGGTTTGGAATTGAGGAGTTCTGCTGGCTTTTGGAATTGCTTGCGTGCTAAGGCGACTACTGCTGATGGTGGACGATAGCTGCTCGTTATCAGGTGTACCAAGTCGGGAGAAGGTTTGGGGTCTTTTCGGGGTGAATCACCAAAGTACAATCCTAATTCATGGGTAGCGAGGGAACACCAAACACAGTTCCCCTCACTGTAATCGCGTTTGGAAGGACCACCAAATCCTCCCCGCCAATATTTCAGCGCCCCCGAAGTGAAGAACCAATCTAATGCAGATTTAGCAACAGATTTTACTTCTGGGTCTTTGGCGAAATCATAAAGATTGACGTAGGTTGTGAGGGCGTGTCCTAGGTAGTTTTCTGAATCCCATTCACCTTGTCCAATGTTGTAGAGAGTGCGGACATTTCTGGTGATGCGTTCTTTGTAAAGTTTGCGTGTTGCTTCGTTTCCTGTTTCTTCAGCAAATAAATAGACAGCCACTTCGCGCATGGCTTTTAGGTTATCAGTGTTACGACAGTCTACCCAACTATCGCAGTTATCTGTTGAGTTTGCCCAGAACTGTTGACGGTTAGGAAAGCGGCGCGTCAGCGGATCGACCTCTGTCCAAATTTGCATTGCTTGTTTCATCCGCTGACGATATGCTGGGTCAAGATATTTGCCAAAATAAAAGTATTTGCGCACTTGACCTTTGAGGGTAAAGCCAGAGTACAAGTCAATTCCCAAGGTGTGAGCGTGACTTTTCGCGTCAGCGTCTTCAGATTGTAGGAAAGAGATTGGCTTCTGTTGATTTCCTCCAAGAAAATCAATCATTGCCTTGGGGTAAGATTTTTTTTCGCCCTCAAAAGCAGTATTTCCGTAATTGCTTTCTGAAAGTTTTTTCATTACGTATTTTGACCGCTGTTGAAATTCTGCTTCCATTTGCGGTGTCCACTGATTCTCTGCCTTCGCATGGGTGCAGGCAAGAAGAAGACACATTAACCACCAGGTAAAGGCTTTGAGGGCGAAATGTTTCATGATCAACAATTATAGTGACACACTCCACACACTGACCTGAGTACAGGTACAGTGTGGGCTTCTCAACCAATCCGGCTACTGCGCGCGGAGGCGTTGAGCTTTAAGAACCGCGTGCCCGTCGGCTCTATTTCTTATATTTATAGCTGCGTTGTGGTCTCTGTCTAGAGAACAGCCGCATTGGCAAGAATGCCATCTTTCATGTAACTTCTTAGGTACTTTTACGCCACAACTAGAACAATCTTGTGACTTGAACCCTCCCCGACCTGAAGGTACGGGGATTCACGCCACATCCTCAGCTAGCTTTTTGCCCGATTCAGCTATCTGGCTAGCGATTAGCGACTCATTGGAGACCCGCTCTGAGGGAGAATCAGACTGCCTGCTTTCGGACGCGCCTACTTGCTTGCGGGTTAAATGACGTTGATGCGCCTCCAACAAGACTGGTTCCAGCCTCAGATACTCGCTTTGAGCATCTCGCAACACCAACTTATCCTGATTAACGTACCTACTCAAAAAAGCGCTAAACAGGTCGCGGTGATGTTTTGGAATACCCGTGACATCCAGGTGAACTCGTTCAGACAAGGATTTTTTGATACGACTACCGTCCAAGTGAGTTTGACTCAGTGCCGTCTTTTGAGTAGAGAACTTGGTGAATGAACCGCCAGCATTCTCAGCTTTACGTTTCAATTCTGATTGCACGAAACCAGGAGATTTGGCAGAAATGGCTTTACCATAACGCTTCTGCCAGCTCCTAACACTAACGTTTTCAGTTTTGATGTCCTTGCCATGCCTTAAAATTTCGTTGACAATGCAACGATTTTGGGACTTGGCGTAAGCAGCTTTTCGGCGTTCTAGCTCACGTTTCTTTTGTGCTGCTTTGCGGTAGTTGGCAGATTTCTTCCAAGGAAAATGCTTACCTTTCTTGGGTTTACCTTTTTTGACAACAGTTTTACGCCCTTTGGGTGCCTCAAAATCTGGTTCAAAGTTATCAGGATTGTTGATGCGCTGTGACCGCTGCATCTGTTGCTGCAACTTGGTTATTTCCTTTGCGAAAGTGGGAACTTTATCAGCGAAAGGCAACAAACCAGCGTAGTTGTCTGCGACAAATGCAATGTTGCTAACATTGAGGTCGAGACCAACGAGTCCGTCGGAAACATAGTTCTTAGCTCCGAGATAAGGTGTACCTTCTAAGACAAGCTGTACAAACCATCTACGCTTACCTCTGAAGGTTCGCCGGATGAGACGGCAGTACTTGACAGGGCAAGAAAGACCATGCTGAACAACAACGTTCTCGGTATCAATAATTGCTGGGAGTTCCAGCCCAGACCAGACAACACGGTCGTTCTTCCACCTAATACCTTGTTTGTTAGTTTTCCCTTCAACAGAGCGAAACCGAGATTCAACTTTAAAACGAACATCTTTCGCCTTGCCAAAAAGAACACGTTCAACAGCTTGGAACGCACGTGTTGCCAGTTTTTGTTGAACTTGAGCATCTATATTTTGAGCAATCCATTTTGAGTCCTTAGCCGCTCTATTGGCATAGGATTGCAAATCAAAATCAGTAAATCGATAAGCTTCACGTGCTTTATTGAAAGCGTCACTACGTTCTTTCTTTCGGTCGCGTGGTATCTTTCTCGCTACTTGGTATGCCTCTGATTTACGTACTAATACCATCCTGGTTTTAGCTTCTCCAAGCACATTGTTGTACAGCCGCATAGCTGCATTGAATCTTGATCGTAGTTCTGAGTCTTGCTTGCTATCTGCCTTTAGCGGCAATTCTAAAACAAACGATGGTTTAGTACTCCGTGGCATAACTTGCAATCACCTCCTTTGTTTGTTAGCCTGCAATTAGTTTAGTCATCACTTCTAATCATGTCAACAGGGCAAGGGAAAAAAAGAATTAGAAATGTGCCAGTACTGCATGATGAAATTAAAAAAAGACATGGCATCCTACTGACAGATACCGCATGGACATTGCTAGTTAATGAAGCTCAAAAAAACAAAGTTAGTGTTAGCGAAATGATAGAGTCTTGGGCAAGAAGTCTTGAAGGCTCGAAATTGCGCCCGTGTCGGCATTCCACCCCGATATAAATAACGTATGAGGTTCAATTCATTTAATTTCTTGAACTTCATACTTCGGGGCTATCTGCCTCCCGCGTTATTTTCGGTATTCTTTGGGTTCACGGCTATTACCAACAAACCAGCATTTATGCGCCAAAGGCGCACGCTTCGCCAACGGCTTTGTTTGATAGTATTGACAAAAAGCTAGACCATCCAGCATCGTGTATAGACTTAGCTAGTCGTGATTTTGAAAGACCTTTGACATTAAGATCTTCATGAACTACGACATCATGCTTAGACAGCAATTGTTTTGCTGTTTTAAAATGGAAATCTTTACGTTTATCAGTAACTTTTTTATGCTGCTTACCTAATTGCTTCACAGCATTGCGTCTACGATTACTACCTTTTTTGCGGCGTGAGACCCGCTGTTGAATAACACGTAACCGTTTTTGAGACTTTCTATAGTGTTGAGGTATAGCAACAGCTTCGCCCTCGGAAGTTGTTAAAAATTCCTTCAACCCAAGGTCAATTCCAGTGATTGATTCAGGATTAATATCTGGCTTAACAGATGGAACTGTTGGATCTTCTAGCGAGAGAGTGACATAGTAGCCATCAGATTTCTTGGTAACAGAAGCAGTCTTAATTGTAAATCCATTTGGTATGGGACGATGCAAGATTAGCTTAATACTACCTAGCTTTGGCAAAGTAATCTTGTTGGCGATAATGCAATTTCCCTTAATCCTGGGATAAGTAAAAGTACGATAACGGTCACGAGACTTAAATCGAGGTCTTCCACTACGCTTACCATTACTATCCCCACTCAAAAAACGTTCAAAAGTTTTCTTGACTCTCCCTACTACATCTTGCAAAACATCAGAATACACTTCTTTGTAATGAGGATGAGTTTTCTTTAATATTGGTAAAGTTCTTTTTTGGCTGTAGTATTCTGGGTTATCTCGTAATTCCGGCATATGACAAACACTCTTGACAAGCGTTTATTGGGCAACGGTTCTGTTCCCACCAATTAAATCTGTCTGCCAACAAATAATTATATTGTGCTGCAAGCATAGATAGCCATCTGTCTATTTCTATGGCTTGTTGTTTTGTTGGTCGTAACTTGTATTGGTAAGCTGTTCTCATTTGTTTGTCACCTCCTTATATTTCCATGCTAACATACACGAGGATATAAAGAGGAGATTTTATGAAAGACGATTATTTAAGAATACGGATGAGTAAACGTAGGATGGATAAGCTTCGTTTATACGCAACAATGAAAGACACAACAATGACTCACGTTGTTGAAGACCTCATTGATTCGTTAAAAATTCCAGAGATTGCTGCTCAAGGCACTGTCCCTCTCGCTGTTCCCACAAGTAGTGAAATCGACTCAACAGACGTACCTTGAGCAGCCGGACATTCCTCTCACCGCCCATCTGGGTAAAGATAGAGCCGGAGGCTCCTGTCCGGAATAGCTGAAAAAATAGCCTCCTTAAATAGGAGGCTTTCATCAGCTTTTCTTACTTTTCACTTCTGAATAGGAAAACCTCGCTTCCATTCCTCTGTTCTGCTCTTGAGAGGCTTTAAATTCTCCCCCTTCCCTTTTAGGGAAGGGGGGCTGGGGGGTTAGGTTTCGCGTTGGTTTTTCCACATGACGTGAAAAGTCAGATCAGCTTTTCTCTACACAGATGAGATGCTACTTTTCTAGCAATCTTAGAGCAATGACAGTGGCGTTAAAGTTGTAGTTAAAGCCGTCTAACTCAATTGGCATTCCGATTTTTACTTTACTGTTACCTAGAACTGGTCCCTGGTCAGTGAGTTTTGCTTTGCCTGCTAAAGTTAAACGTAAATCTTTGCTAAAGTTATTTGCTCTGTTCGGTTCTGGCAATTCTTTAATAGAACCATCAGGTTGAGGAACTAATACGTTTCTGGGTAGCTCTTCCACAGATTTAATCTCAATCTGACCGTGGGGTTGATTGCGGATAATAACGTTAGTTTTCCCACCTTTTGTAAACCCTTGTGTATATAACTGTTGAGTGTCGAGGATGTTTAATCCGCGAACGATTAAGTCTACTTCGATAGGTACTATTTTACTACCGACTTGGGCAACGGAGCCGGAACCGCCAGGGAAGATAAAGATGCCTAAGATTACCAGCACAATGACCAGTGCAGCACCTAAATCGAGGATGTTAATTTTACCGAATAAACGACCTTTGGAATCTAAAATAGCCATAAAAAATCTTTCCAGATAAGAGCAAAGTTACTGATTGTAAGAGTATAGGCAATACAACCAACTAGGCGTTGAGGTTATGCGACAGTTTATCACAACTTCCTCATTTCGGACGGAGTTTTTGCTGTTTTAAGTTGCTGTCGTGCTTGAAAATATGCTCTATCTTGGCAACAACTTTAGAATGCAACTTATAGGGCTGTGAATCCGTCCTATAGTTTTAGATTCCCCCAAACCTCTTTTCAAACCGGATTTATGATCAATACGAAACGTTTTTCTATAAATCCCCGTTTTTTTCGACGTCCTTGGTTTTATCCGTTAATTTCCATAGTCGTTGCCTTATTTTTGTGCATATTTACACCAATAACGGCTAGGGCTATTGATGCTGAAAGGTTATTGCCTCTCATTTTACAAGGAGTGCAAGTCATTCAGCTGTCTAATATATCACCTCGGCAAGAGGTTGATCTTGGCAAGCAGATTAATAAGCAGTTGGTGAGCAGTCAATTTCGGCTTTACCGTAATTCGGCAGTTAATGATTATGTAACACAACTTGGTCGGCGTCTAGCAGCCAATAGCGATCGCCCCGATCTCGCGTATACCTTCCAAGTTATTGATGATGACAGTATCAACGCTTTTGCGACTTTAGGGGGCTTTGTGTATGTCAACACAGGTTTGCTGAAAACCGCAGAAAATGAAGCGGAATTAGCGAGTGTCATCGGTCATGAAATTGGTCACATTGGCGGGAAGCACTTAGTAAAGCAGATGCGGCAAAAAGCACTTGCAAGTGGTTTGGCCTCAGCAGCTGGGTTAGACCGCAATCAAGCTGTGGGGATTGGTGTAGACTTAGCCCTTAACCGTCCTCGCAGTCGTGATGATGAATTTGATGCCGATAAAAGAGGATTAAGAACTCTAACACGTTCTGGTTATGCTCAATCGGGGATGGTTTCTTTCATGCAAAAGCTACTGAAAAAGAGTTCTGGTACTCCTTCATTTTTAAGTACCCACCCTGCAACAAGCGATCGCATTAAAGCTTTGCAAACTGCTATCAACGCCCAACCTAGTAGTGGAAGTACTGGTTTGGATAATGCTAATTATCAAGCAAACATCAAAGCATTGCTCAGGTAGTCAATAGCACTAACCACTTATCCACGTCGCCTGTTGCAGCGTTCAGCCTCAACTCTGGCTGGATCGACAATTGTCACCGCTTCTTCTAAAGCCAACGTGCGCAGACTATTATTATGGACATTGACTTGATAAACCAGTTGATTTGTAACATCAAGCCCCGTCAACCAGCCGCTTCGGGGATGATAAGCGCCAGTATCGATGTCGAGCCACCCTTGTCCTTGTGCCAGTTTACCAGGATTTACACCAGGGAGGGTAAAGGTAATCGTGTGACCGACGATAATCAGCTTATTAGGCAGATAGGGTTTTTCTATGCTGTGAAATTTGTCGCGCACCCAGCAAAGCTGTTCAGCAGTTTGTTCTATCATCGGAATTGAGGGATCAACACCAGCATGAGCCAACAAAATATCTCCCAAGTCGAGATATGTAGGCAAACCCTTAAACCATTCCACATGGTCATGAGGTATTGTGGCTTGTTGGTAACTGGCTACCGTTGCTTGCCCTCCACTGTATAACCATGCTTGTACCATTGAGGTGGGAACTTGTCCGTTAGTAAAAATGTTCAATAACATCTGCTCATGATTCCCCAGCAGACAGTGATAGCAACTTTCCTTGACAAATTTGACTACATATGCACTTTGGGGTCCGCGATCAATTAAGTCTCCAAGAAAATAGACTTGGTCGTCTGATGTGGGGGCTATTGCCTCCAACAATGTCATTAAACCTTCATAGTGACCATGTACGTCCCCAATTATAATTCGGCGGTAGCTAGTTGCGCTCATCAGCTCTGTGGTTCAATAACTTTGCCTAATACTTGTACTACAGTGTGGAATCAACTGATTTCGTAAATGTGGGTAAAAAAAGCTCAAAAATATCTATTTCATATAATTAAGACTAATTTAAGTAAGTGTAAACAACAATGAGTTCGTTGTTGTAGTATATAAACGAATAAAATTTTATTTAATTTTTAGAAACAAAAATTAGGGTTTCGGTTTTAATTTTTTTTTAAACTTAAACCTCAGTATTTACATTTAGATTAACCTGTTATTTTAAGTGAACGTTCATCCGTAGGATATAAATATTTACCTTGTCATCAGCGGAGAGCGCAATTTTTCAATTATCAAAAGCTGAGCTTGCAATCTTTAAATATCAATTTAACCTCCAAGATATTAATATTATCTCGAATTTCTATCCGGACAGCGTGGCAAATCGGCTGAAACCTTTTTTTGAGGATACAAGCTGCTGTCAACAAGACATTATCTTTGGCAAGGTAAATTAGACGGCTCCCATCCCTTTGTAAAACTACCTATGATTGAATCACGTTCCCGTATCTCTTGGGGAACGCTTTGTACTTAGAAGGGTGCGCAGGGTGCGCCTGTGGCGTATAGGAAGAAATAGGTAATTTTGCACTGGTAAGGGATTAAACCCTTGGTTCAGTAAGCTTTTAAGCAACTTTTCACTTCGTCAGACTTACATTTAGTACAATCTGATGCTTTTCTACACGCCATTATTTCTATTCCTTTTTCTTCCTCTCACCCTGGCGACTGTTCTGACGATGCGCGCTCGCTGGCGAGAGTTTGCTTTGTTGTGTTGGAGTGCTGCCTTTTATTTTTGGGGTGAGCCGCGATTTTTTTGGATTACCCTGCTCTCAACAATTGCTGATTACTTCATTTGTCAGCAGATATTTAACTCGCAAGGTACTCCTACTGCACGTAATTATATGGCGTTTGGCGTGATGCTTAACGTCATGATACTTTTATACTTTAAATATATCAATTTCTTCCTCGACTCAATCAACGCGATCCTCAATTTTGTAAGACTTCCATCTGTTCCATTGCTCAATATCGCGTTGCCGATCGGAGTGTCGTTTCTCGTTTTCGAGAAGATGACTTATCTGGTCGATGTTTATCGCGGACATAGTAAGCCTGCGCCCTCACTGCATCGCTACCTACTATATGTTCTGCTTTTTCCAAAATTGCTTGCAGGACCGATTGTCAAGTATCGCGATATCGAAGCTCAATTGATTGAGCAAAACTGGACTTGTTCTGGTTTTTTCGAGGGATTCGAGCGGTTCCTACTCGGACTTGTCAAGAAAGTCCTTCTTGCTGACACCTTCAGTGAAGTCGTCAATGAAGCGTTTGCGATTCCGCCACAGCACCTTGGGTTTACATCTGCTTGGCTGGGTGTTATTTGCTTTACCCTACAAATTTATTTTGATTTCTCTGCCTACTCGGATATGGCGATTGGGTTAGGGCGGATGTTCGGCTTTCACTTGCTTGAAAATTTCAATATGCCCTACATCGCAACCAGCTTTACCGATTTTTGGCAGCGTTGGCATATTTCGTTATCAACTTGGATTAAGGAGTATCTCTACATCCCGCTGGGTGGTAATCGTAAAGGTACGTTAAGAAGCTATTTCAATCTTGGCTTTTGCTTTTTGATATCTGGTTTATGGCATGGTCCCAACTGGACATTTGTCTTGTGGGGGGCGTATCACGGATTGTTTGTGGTTGTGGACAAATTATTCTGGCTGAATTTCAGCAAGCGATTGCCTAGCATGATTAATCTTCTTCTCACGCTGTTTTTTATCATGATTGGCTGGGCCTTATTTCGTGCTACTTCGATCGCACAGTTTAGTGGATTCGTTCATGCAATGTTTAGTACCAGCAAAGAAGGAGCAGTTATTTTTCTCACTGCAAACGAATGGACAGCGATCGCAGTTGGTTCCATCTTGAGTTTGGTTCCGGCTGTGAAGCACTTCGATGCAGCCATGACTGTATGGCGATCTTTTAAGGCAAGTCGTTTGGTGGAAAGCTTGGCACTTAGTGGGTTTGCGCTCATCGCTCTTGGTAAAACTATGGCAGTGACATTTAATCCATTTCTTTACTTTCGCTTTTAATTGTCGAACTCACGTGATTATGAAGAAACTGGAGCGGCTTGTCATCGGATTCGTCTTTGTCGTATTGTGGCTACCACTTAGCTTGCAAGCTTCCAAAGTAACGAGTGATAAAGTGAGGATTTGGGTTGAGTCGCTCGAAGGTTCAGCCTTAGAGGGGATGCAAAACACAGTTGTCACACCTAAGTTTACGTGGCAAAACTTGATGTCGGGAGCTTTCCAGAAGCAAGTCGAAGCTTCGCTGAATGAGCAGATACCTCTGCGTAGGCACGTGATTAGGGCTACGAATCAACTCTACTACAGTGTATTCGCTAAGTCATATATGCAGGAAGGTTCGATTACGATAGGCAGAGGTGAGCAACTATACGAAAAGACGTACTTGATGAAGTACTGTAACACTGCTGGTATGAAGATTGTTCCCAACCAAGAGAAGAAGTTGGTAAAAGTATTTGAACAGCCGGCGACTTCCGACGATTTTGAAAAGTGGATCGGCGAACTCAAGGAAGTTGCCGATTTTTTCCATCGGCGTAATCAAACATTCATTTACCTGATCACACCGTCAAAGGCAGCTTATTATCCTGAGGACATTCCTGCTGGGTTCTATTGTTCGCCTGTCACGCCGCGAATTGAGTACCAAATGGCAATCAGTGTTTTGGGCAAGTCAGGTCTGAATTATATCGACGGTAGCAAGATTGTACTTGATGCGAAGGGAAAATATCCTGTGGAGTTATTCCCGCACACTGGAATTCATTGGACATCTCTCGCCGCCACGCTCACTACTCGCGAACTGCTTGCCAAGATTTCGCAGATTATAGGGCGTGATTTGCCGGGTATAGAATTTTCCCAGACCATTGATCGCAATCCCATTGGAAGTGATGTTGACTTGCTTCAATTATTGAATTTATGGCAACCTAACCGAGATTTTCCCTCTTCAAAGTTGAGCTTCAAAAAGTTGGATAGACAGCCGATTCGGTTGGCGGTTGTCGGAGGTAGCTTTGTCCACCAATTGATGCACGTTCTTGACAGATCTGAGATGTTTTGTCAAATGGATCACTACTACTACCTCCAAATCGAGCACATCCGATACCCTAGCAAAGGAGGGTGTGGAGTTGAACAAGAAGATCCAGGTTCTTATCAGGCATTGCTATCAGCACAAGTGATTGTTCTTGAAGAAAACGAAGCTAATCTTAGATCGCCGCACTTTCAACTGCTGAGGGCTGTTCTTCTCAAACAAGGTAAGTTGAACTAATCCCACACCGCTTGTTATTAGATTATTCTCCCTCACAGTTCACTCTCACTCCTCACGTAACAACCAAAAACCGGTGTAAGTCATCCCAGAATCATCGGGTTGCACTAACAAAAAATGTAATCCCCGGCTTTGCTGCTTGCGCTGTTCATAAGCTTTAGCAGCAACTCCTACTTGTTTATCTTCAAATGTGGCAACAATCCATCTATCCACTAAGCCAGCTTCTAAAACTAAACCATCAGGCGCGCCGACAATGTAGTTTACTCCTACAGGATGAACTTGTTGCAGCCACCGTGCCAAACGCATTGATTGTTTTCCACCATAAATGATGACACCGGGAACAGGTATTGTTGATGCTAAACCAAGATTGATCGGTAGGAGATATTCTGGCATTTCAAGAATTGGGATGGGGCGATCGCCAAATACCTCTACCACATCACCAGCAGTCAGTGAAGCAAAACGCCATTCTTCTCCCCAAAGATTTTCTGCTAATGGCATTGGGGGTGGTTTATCCAAAGATATAGGATATTGCTTTTCTTGCAACCACTGTTTTAATGCCAAAGTGCGGCGAGTTGGTTCCACAGAAATGCCTAAACTGCGTCCAGCTTGTTCTATTAAACTCAAAGACTGAGGACGAAACACCTGAATAACATTTGGCAGTTGTTCTCCAGCTGCTTGCTGAAGTTGAGAAGCAACCCAACTTGAACTTGCTTGCGACTGCGGACAAGTTGCCTGATACTCAAAGCTACGAGTTGCGTCACAAATCAACAACTCCCACATAACTTGTTCAGATGCTTCTGTCTGCGGACGACGATAAAAATCAGCTTGCCAGATTTTCATAGGACTTACGCATTAAGCAGATGTGTTGAATTTTGTAGGATAAAGGCGGGGCGGCTTTACACCCCCTACCTCCACAAAATATCACCTACATCTATCTCAAACCTGTTTCGTTCAGTAATTCCTCAATTCTAAGCAAACTCAAATGTTGTACGTTGGTGAAAACCATAGATGCTCCTGCATCTAGCAATTTCTCAGCATAGGCATCACGACGTGCTACTATTTGCTGTACATGAGGGGGTAAAACACCAACACCAATCCAAGTTCGAGAAGGTTCCCTCAAACGCGCCTTTTTCACCGTGTACATATCAGCTACCGTATCCCCCACATACACTACTGGCGTTAATTTGTCAATATTTTTACCTTTTTCTTGCTCGTAGGAGTCCAACAAGCGAACGGTAGCAAAAAGTCCAGTCGGATCTGGTTTACCTGGTGCATCTTCCATTGCAATTAATACTGGCGACTTCAAGCCGAGGCGCTTTTCCAAAATATAGGTAGCAGAAGCACGAGTCGCACCGCTAAAAAATCCCCAAGGAATCTCAGCTTTTGTCAGTTCCTCTAAGTAGCTAGAATGTAGCAATAAGGGTTCATTGCAGATATATCCCGTCCAATTTTGGGGGTCTGGTCCTCGATAACGCGATTGAAAAAAGGCAACAATGGCGTTGTAGTCGAGTTGCAATTGCTCGCGGGAGTAGGATTGAGTTTCAAAATAGCGGTAAATCAATTCTTGGGATGCTTCCCAATCATTATTCCAAGTGCCTTCGGACTTGAGCTGGTCTATGTCGAGTGGTGTTGGGCGATACGCTCCCTGTGTAAAATGCTCTACAGTATCTGCGATCGCTCGTCGATAAGAACCACCGACATCGCGCACAACGCCGTCAATATCAAAAACGACTATTGCTTTTGTTGAGGGTTTTTGGGTCATAGTTATGAGTTATGAGTCATGAGTTATTAGTCATTAGTCATTGTAGAGACGCGCTGTTTGAAGCGTCTGTACATCTTCATTAGTCAATAGTAATTTTGCTTATTTGGAAAGCTGGTAGATATTGCGTTAGAATAAGCGATCGCGGAGTGCGCCCTACGCCTCAACCAGGTTTCGCCTGGTTGCCCCCAAGCGAAGCTTTAGGGAGAGGGTTTCGCTAAAGTTACCCTGTGGGCGTGTACGCGCGATGGTGCTTTTCTCGCGCGCAAAGGGCGTCGCATATGTTAATCAGTGTTGCCTGGATACTCCAGGGGAGGTGTGATTGTCCAAGTTTATTTTGAAAATACTGTGGTTAGACGAAAACGTCGCTTTAGCAGTTGATCAAGTCGTAGGCAAAGGCACAAGTCCTTTGACTAAGTACTTTTTCTGGCCAAGAAATGATGCTTGGGAAGAGTTAAAAAAAGAGCTAGAGTCCAAACACTGGATTACTGAACTGGATCGGGTGGAATTGCTGAATAAAGCCACAGAAGTGATTAACTACTGGCAAGAAGAAGGCAGAAACCGCCCAATGGCTGAAGCTCAGTTAAGATTTCCGGAAGTTGGCTTTACAGGTAGCGCCTAAAGGTGTATAATAAACTCCCCTACTGTTGAACAAGCTCCCAGAGTTTGATGGTTTTATCCCTGCTGCCACTAGCAATCAGTTGTGCATTAGGGCTAATAGCAACGGTAGACACTGAGTCTACATGACCAGAGAGAGTTGCAACTTCTTGTTTTGTGCTGACGTTCCAAAGTTTAACTATCTTGTCTTTACTTCCACTAATCAGTGTTTTTCCATCAGCACTGAAAGCCAATGTGACCACCGACCAGGAATGGCCTGAAAGAGTGCCAATGACCTGACCAGTGTTTACTTCCCACAATTTAATAGTGTTATCATCGCTGCCAGTTACTACAACCTTACCATTGGGACTGAAAGCGACTGTCAAAACCGCCCATGCATGACCTGAAAGGGTACCTAAGAAGGTGTAGTATGGGCGGTTTTTCAATTCTCCCTTTGACCACAAGCGCATAGTTCTGTCAAAACTAGTACTAGCCAGAAGCTGACCGTCAGGACTAAACGCCACTGCACTCACCTGTAATTGGTGTCCAGTCAGCGTAGAGATTTCTTCTCCAGTCTTGATATCCCAAAGTTTGACAGTTTTATCCCAGCTACCACTAGCAAGTAGTTCACCATCTGGGCTGAAAGCGACTGATTTTACTGCATGATTGAACCCTCCCCGGTCGCGCATACACGGGGATTCACGCCACATCCACGTCTAGCTTGTCGCCCTTTTTGGCTATCTGGCGCTTAGGTTAGTAGCTCGTTGGAGACCCGCTCTGAGGGTGAATCAGGCAGCCTGCTTTCAGACGCGCTTACGGGAATTGCGGGTTAAATAACGTTGATGTGCCTCCAACAAGACTGGTTCCAGCCTCAGATACTGCTCTTTTGCATCTTGCAACACCAACTGATTCTGATTAACTGACCTACTCAAAAATGCGCTAAACAAGTCCTGGTGATGCTCTGGGACACCCGTTACATCGCGGTGAACTCGTTCTGACAACGTTTTTTTGATGCGACTACCGTCCAGATGAGTCTGAGATAGCGCTGTTTTCTGAGTAGAGAACTTTGTGAACGAACCTCCGGCTCTTTCAGCCTTAAGCTTCAGTTCTGATTGGACAAATCCTGGGGACTTAGCAGAGATGGCTTTCCCATATATTTTTTGCCATCCTTTAACTGAGACATTCTCAGTTTTTATGTGCTTGCCATGCCGCAAAACTTCGTTAACAACACGACGATTGCTAGTTTCAGCATAAGCGCGTGCGAGTAGCATTGGAACCAAAATGTACGCGCTCCGACTGATTCCTGTGATAACGATAAAATTTCTACCTTCTTCAATGTCGCATCAAAAGCGATAATTTAGTCTTTGAGCTTATTATTCCTGTGATAAACATTGTTATCACAGGAATAGACAGATTTGAGGACGACGGCTCAAACTCAATTACAGTAAGCATCTTGGGCTTAACGTACATTCCTGTTCCATTGCTACCAGAACCCCAAAGACCAAGATGAAACTAAGGGAAATTTAGAAGTTTGGAGTACTCAACCTTTATTCTTATGGGAGGGAAAAATGGAGGGAATAGAAGTACGCCATATCCGCAGCAAGAAATTAATGTGGCGTCAAACTTTGGACCCAACAACTCGCAAGACTATTTATCAGGGAGAGCCATTGCAACCAGGTGAAGATTACTTTTGGCGCGAGACACTTCCTCCGGAACAACTTCCTAGTCAGGTACCTTTTCGGATTATGGAGTCAGAAAAACGCGATCGCATCACTGGTGAGTTGAATAAACTGGAGAACAGGGAAAAAGAAGCTTCCGGAACCAGTGCAGAGAAAATTATTTTGGCACGAGTCGAATACTTTGCTAACCAAGGACTATGGTCGGATGCGCTGCGGGAAATTTATTCAGTGCTAGACTCAGTCCCAAATCCCTCTGTTGAGTTTAAACAGGGGATTAACCAAATCCAAAACAATGAATTCTGTTCTTTTAAAGCAGGTCAGCAAAAACTTGGGTTTGTGTTTTGGAAATAGCAGTTTACTCCCAGAAACTCAAACGATGCATCTCATCAGATAATGAAGTAATTATTTATCTGTGTTCTATCAGTGTTTCATGAGTGGTTCATTATTTCTTTGGTGTACCTTACTCTGGGTTGCAAACCGCTGTAATCATCTAACCCATTGAAGGACTGTAGCCATAGGCACGCCCTTCGGGTATGCCTATGGCTAACGCCACGGCTGAGTGCTTCGCACACGCTGCGCGAACGCCGAACGGCACGTCTACGACGAACGCAGTCGCTTGGGTCGGGAAACCCTCCTGCAGCGCTGCCTCACCGCTGCGCGTCTACGTTAAATTAGGTATTCTTTGAGCAGGAAGTAATTTTGGCTTTTGTTTAGATCCAAAAATCGAAATATTGTGGTGTTTCTGCTATTTGATTTTAGTGAAGCAAAATTGGCAGAACTAAGCAAATCAAGAGGTAGGGCATATACCCTACCTAGTAGCATTTAAACCAAACCGCCAGCAGCTTGAAAACGAGCGCGGGCGCGTTTGTAAGCCTGAGTTGCTTGGATTTGTGCTTGTCTGTCGTCTGGTTTTACCTGATTTAAACGGGTTTCTGCTTCGTTATAAGCAGCACGGGCTTCTTCTAGATTAATTTTGTCACCACGCTCAGCACCGTTTACCAGAATTGTGACTTCATCTTGTTCGACTTCCGCAAAGCCACCTGACAAAGCGATCGCCACCCAATCCTGATTTTTACTAGGACGTACTCGCATAACACCCGTATCTAGGGCGCTTAATAGTGGTGCGTGTCCGCTGAGAATACCAAGCTGACCAGTCGTGCTGGGCAAAACGACTTCTTCAGCCGCAGCATCCCACACTGTTTTATCTGGGGAAATTACACGAACAGTTAATGTCATTTGTCTTTTGTCACTTGTCCTGTGTCATTTGTCAGCTGCCATTTGCCATTTATCCTTAGTCCTTTGGATAAGAACTAAGGACTAAGGACTAAGGACTAATGACTAACCTTTGAGTTTTTCGGCTTTGGCGATCGCTTCGTTAATGTCGCCAACCAAGTAGAAAGCCTGCTCTGGCAGATCATCCAACTCACCAGCCAAAATCTTCTGGAAGCCTTTGATAGTATCTTCCAGCTTCACATACTTACCAGGAGAGCCGGTAAATACTTCTGCCACAAAGAACGGCTGGGACAGGAAACGCTCAATTTTCCGTGCACGCGCCACGATCAGACGGTCTTCTTCAGACAGCTCATCCAAACCAAGAATGGCGATGATGTCCTGAAGTTCCTTGTACCGCTGAAGAGTTGATTGTACAGCACGAGCGGTCTTATAGTGTTCTTCGCCAACAATGTTGGGTTGCAACATGGTAGAAGTCGAACCAAGTGGATCAACCGCTGGATAAATTCCCTTAGCCGCTAAACCGCGAGACAGTACCGTCGTTCCATCCAAGTGAGCGAAGGTGGTCGCGGGTGCGGGGTCGGTTAAGTCGTCAGCAGGTACGTACACCGCTTGAATCGAGGTAATTGACCCTTCGTTGGTAGAAGTGATGCGCTCTTGCAATGCACCTACGTCGGTTCCTAATGTCGGTTGATATCCTACCGCAGAAGGCATCCGTCCCAACAGAGCTGACACTTCTGAACCTGCTTGTACAAACCGGAAGATGTTGTCAACAAACAGTAGCACGTCCTGCTTGTTCACATCGCGGAAGTACTCTGCAATTGTCAATCCCGACAGACCAACCCGCATTCTTGCTCCGGGTGGTTCGTTCATTTGACCGTAAACTAGGGCAATCTTCGACTCGTTGAGGTTGTCTTTATTGATCACCCCAGATTCAATCATTTCGTTATAAAGGTCATTGCCCTCACGAGTGCGCTCACCCACTCCTGCGAACACGGACACTCCACCGTGTTGTGTGGCGATGTTGTTAATCAACTCCATCATAATGACGGTTTTGCCTACGCCAGCACCGCCAAATAGACCAATCTTACCACCACGCCGATAGGGAGTTAGCAAGTCAACAACTTTAATCCCGGTCTCAAACACAGAGGGTTTGGTTTCCAACTCTGTGAATTTGGGAGCATCCCGGTGGATGGGCAATTTTTCTTCAGAATTGACAGGTCCTCTATTGTCTACCGGTTCGCCAAGGACGTTGAAAATCCGACCCAGCGTGGCTTTGCCAACAGGCACACTGATGGGAGCGCCAGTATCAACGACTTCCAGACCACGCACTAAGCCATCAGTAGAGCTCATGGCAACAGTCCTGACTTGGTTGTCACCTAGCAGCTGCTGTACTTCGGTAGTAACTGAGATTTGTTGTCCGGCTTCGTTAGTGCCTGTGATGGTTAAAGCGTTGTAGATTGCCGGCATTTTACCGTTAGGGAATTTAACATCTACAACCGGACCAATGACTTGGGTAATGTAACCAACGTTTGTTTTTTCTGCAGTGGTGACCATGCTGAGCCTTAATAATTGAAGCTATCTTTCAGATAAGGTCAAGAAAGACATAAGATAAACGCCATCTCATCTTCAAGATTAGCACTGAACGATCCCCTCTATTACGCTTAAATTTCTCCTTAAGAATGAGGCTATCGGTTGGTAAGTAGGTTATGCTCTGTTATGGCTCGCTTGTGCGCCCCTATCAAACAACAAAGGCGGCTCTTGTCAATTTACCTCAGTCCCCACTCCCGATTTTCACGCGTAGATGCTCACCTTTGGGCATATGGCAATACCCAAACAGACTACTTTTTGGGCGATTGAGCAAAGCGCACCTGGAGCAGGCGATCGCCCGAATGCGGGCATCGAAGTGCGAGCGCTGACAACTAAAGTCATGAAAATACCGCATTACAAGAACTATCAGGGTGTTTGCGTCATTTCAGCCGCTCTTTTCAAGATAGCAACAAAATTTTTTCTTAAGTATACGCTCCACAGTTGGGACAAGTTTGGCTTGTTCCTTTGTGGTCAACTTTGGCGAAGTAAACTTGGCGTTTCCAAGATAGCCGTATCATAATGTTGATGAACTGACCTCACCCAGCATTATCAAGCGTGTTTATCCAACATTCCTTTACGCGTGACTTGCAAGTGATATTTTAAACAAATCTCATATGAGAACCGCTATAGCAGTCCTAAATCAGTTTGTATCAAATTATCAAAAATAATAGCGCCTCCCTGGACTACAGAAAAGCGCTACATTTATCGTTAGATTCAGGGATAAATAATACCTAAATACTTCCCTGAAGTTTATTATAAATTGATTATGATTTCATTTCTCAGACAGCACCCCTACGGGTTAACAGGTTCCACAAGAAAACAGCAACAATTGCACCAATAACGGCTACAGCAATACCGGGAATGCTGAGAGTAGGAGCTGCCAAGGTCAAGGTACCTGTGGTAAAGAAGAGGCCCAAACTACCGCCCACAAAAGCCCCAATAATTCCCAACAAGATTGTTCCTAAAATTCCACCGCCTTGATGACCGGGGTAGATAGCTTTAGCAATAGCACCAGCCAAAAGACCTAATACAACCCAAGCAAGAATGTTCATTGTTGTTACATTGAATGAATGTTTTGATTTGATAGTTACAGGTTAACAATTCAAATATTGGTATCCAATCTGTCAACAGAACTATTTATGAATGACCGAGAGGAATACTGGAATAGCTACTTATCTTAAGGCATATGTCTTAATTAAGATAAATAAAAAATTAAGAAAAAGCTCCTAGTTAGGTCTCATACTAGGGGCTTATCAATTCATTATTGCTTGGTAATTGCAGTATATGCATTTTTAATGAGATGTAGCCTCTACTTGAGGAATAAAGCTAAGGTTTAAACTGAGCTTTCTCTTAATAAGAAGATAATACATAGCAGTCCGGTTTGATTTGTGAAAAAATTTAAGTATCTTTCGGGTGGGCAATGCTCAGCAAAACCCAGATATAACCCAGATATATAGGAATCCGATTTGATTTTTGAAAAAGATTACGAGAGAATACGGAGGGGTAAATATGTCTAATAGCAAACAATGAGAAATCAGCATATACAGGATGCGATTGCCCAAGGGGCAGTGCCGGAGGCAATCGCAGAACTGCAAGAATTTATTGCTCTTCGCCCAGAAGCGCGTGAGGTAAGGAAAGCGTTGGCAGTGAAGCTAGTTTATCAAGGCTACTTGTACGAAGAGATTAAGACGATTTTAGATGTGTCACTAGGTTCGATAACAGGATGGAAACAAGATTACGAGCAACTGGGAATAGATGGACTGCGCTTAAATCATAAAGGAAGAAACAGTTACCTGAGTGATGAACAGCGAGAAGAAGTATTAAGTTGGTTGCAAACGAAAGATACTTGGGAACTTGGTGAACTCGAATATAAATTGGCTTTTGAATATGATGTAACTTATGAATCAAAACGAAGCTATTACGACTTATTTGATGCGGCAGGAATTAGTTGGAAGAAAAGCACAAAACTCAATCCAAAAGCCGATTCCGAAGCTGTGGCAATAAAAAAAAACAGATTGAAACATTGTTGGCAAGCCGACGACAGGAAATAGAATCAGGACTGTTGAGAGTATTGCTACTAGATGAGTGTCATTTACTCTGGGGAGATTTAAGTGGGTATGTCTGGGGAAAAACTGATCAAGAAATAGCAGTTCCAGTCGTCAATGAGCGAGACAAACAGACCTACTATGGAGCGGTTGACTATCTCCAAGGAGAAGTACTTCTTAAAGCATATGACGCAGGTAATTCAGAAAATACGATTGATTATCTACGTTATTTATTAGCCCAGTCACCTAACCAACAATTACTTATTTTTTGGGATGGTGCTTCTTACCATCGTTCCCATCTTGTCCAAGGCTTTTTAGCCGAGGTAAACCAAGGTTTACCTGAAGAACAATGGCAAATTCACTGTGTCCGCTTTGCTCCCAACTGCCCATCACAAAATCCTATTGAGGATATCTGGCTGCAAGCAAAAACTTGGGTTCGACGTTTTTGTGCTTTGCTTCCAACATTCTCTCATTTAAAGTGGATGTTTGAGTGGTTTATCAGAAACACTGCCTTTGATTTTATGTCTCTCCAGATGTACGGAGCTTTTTCAAAAATCAAATACTAGTCCTATAGTAGGCATTGCCCACGCTACGTGGATTTCAAAAATCTGCGGAGGAATCCTATAGCAGTCCTAAATCATTCATAAAGATTTTCTCCTCCTATGTTGGCGTCCTAGCCTACGGCACACCCTATGCCTGCGGCACGCGGCTTGGGCGAACTGTCACGCTGCTTTGTTGGCATAGCCTGTCCGCAGGACTTACGCAGTCGCCTGCTGTCGGGAAACCGTTCGGCTGAGCGCGGTTCGGCTGAGTTCACCGTCGAAGCCTCACGGCGAAGCCCTCCTGCATACCTAATTCTTTTGCATAGTCTGCTAGCTTCATGTCAGGTTCATCCTTGAAAGGATTATACCTGACTATATTAGACTATATTTTGTGGAAAGTTTTTTCATACCAATTCCCCATGAAGATGCACTTAATATTAGAAAAGGAACCGCCAAGAAGCCAACAACGCGCCCGGAACAGAGAAATATTTATTAAGTGCTTTCTTTATAGAGAATTGGTATTAGTGGGTGAAATTAAACATAAAATGCGCTCTTGGTTCGTAGTGAGCGCTGTCTTCGCTCAAGGCAATGGTTTTAAGGGCTAAAGCCCTTACTACAAACTTTCGTTTTTTATTTACACCTACCTACTTATGACTTTTTATCACAGTTTTTCAAGCTCGCCGTCTTCAGTGCGGAATGGTATGTTATCATCACAAATGAGAATGAATTCGGTGATAGTGTTGACAGGCTTTTTCCTTTTAGTCTTGACAGGCTTGTCTCCGAAATGTAAATCTCTACACATTTATAATTTTGGAGACAATTTATGTCACTTTATGTAGGTAACCTCTCTTACGAAGTTACACAAGATGATCTGAATGCTGTTTTTGCAGAATATGGTTCTGTAAAGCGAGTTCAGCTTCCTACTGACCGGGAAACAGGTCGGATACGCGGTTTTGGTTTTGTGGAAATGGGTACAGATGCTGAAGAATCAGCAGCCATTGAAGCTCTTGATGGCGCAGAGTGGATGGGTCGTGACCTCAAAGTAAATAAGGCAAGACCCAGGGAAGACAAAGGTTCGTTTAATGGCGGGAACCGTGGAAATTACAGCGGCGGACGTAACCGCTACTAAGCTTCATAACATAGAACTCTTTTAGCTTTGAAATGCAACAAGCAAAAGCTAAAACGGAGTTCTGCTGTTTTATGGACTTTGCCCCCAACTTTTCTCGGGGGCTTTTCGTTGCTTTGTAAAAAGATCTAGCGTTGATGTTTCAAAGTGTTTGCTGAAATATCACGATTGTGGGGCAGTGACTATTGGTAGTCGCTGCCCCACAAATAGTATTCGCTATTCTTCGCGTTCGCTTACGCAGGAATTAACACTTTGTCAATCACATGGATGACACCGTTATCAGCATCAACATCTGGTGTTGCTACTGTGGCATCGTTTATCTTGACGCCATTAGAAGCGTCAATTTTCACTTCCGTTCCTTCAACTGTAGTAGCTGACTTCAGCTTCACTACGTCAGCCGACGTCACCTTACCTGAAACAACATGATACGTCAGGATTTTCTTGAGCTTTGGAATGTCCTGAAGCAATGCGTCTACTGTGCCAGCTGGAAGCTTAGCAAACGCGTCATCAGTAGGTGCAAAGACGGTGAATGGACCAGCGCCTTTAAGAGTATCTACCAAACCAGCAGCTTTAACCGCAGCAACTAGCGTACTGAAAGAGCCAGCATTAACGGCAGTATCAACAATGTCAGCCATGTGTTCCACCTGGGTTTGTGTGATTTGTTAACAAGTATAAACTAGTTTTTTACATAAAATGCGGTAAATTTATCAAGTTACCGCATTTTAACTGAGATAATTGATGATCTCGACTAATGGCAAATACGAGGCGTATCGTAGCGATCGCTCGGAACGCAATGCAATCATGCGATCGGTACGCCCTTAATCGTTAATTCAATGGACATTTGTGGAAAATGTGTACATATAGCCATCATTGCGGTGAATAGATTTGCAATATTTATGGCGTACAGGGCTGATCTTACCTTTTGGCGTTCTCCCGCGCAAAAACTCCACTTTCTCGTACAGTTAATCGACCAATATGAGTTCCTGCAAACTTACCGGCAGGTAGTATAGCTCGCACCATATCACGAGTTTGAAACCCAAAAAAGGTTTTACAACGAGTTCTGTGCTTAATAGGGAATCCGTACTTATTGGTTGTACACATTTGACGGTTTCCCCATCCCTTAGCGGCAATCAAGAGCGGCTGTGTTGTTACTACTTGCAAGGTTTCAATAACGCCAACACAAGCAGCGTCCAACCAGTGAGTTTTGGGTAGCCCTAGACGTGTACGGTTGTATTTTGTTCTGCCGCCGGTTCCCGTTTCAACTGACAACGCTGTTTCTTTCAATTTGCTAAACAACGCCCACCGAGTGCTATTAACGGATGCGGCATCCTTGCTACAAGCTGGAAAGCACCTGTAGGTGTCGTGACCTAAATAACGTAGCTTTCGCGCTTGACTGGCTATCTTGTCCACTGTTGTAAGCGTGTTTAGCGGATAGCTTTGGCAACATCGCCCCGTTCCACATACAGTGCCTCGCCAAAAAACTGAAGCCTTCGAGTTCTGATCGTTATCGCAGACTCCACGAACTGCCGCAAGGATATTTGCGTAAGCATGACATCGGCAAATATTGCCGCTCATTTGTTCGCAAATCTCAGCATCAGTTTTCGCGTGTCCTTCTAAAAGCAGTTTCACAGCAGACATCATCTGCCATGGTGAACTACCCACTACTAGCCCTTGTGGGCATAGTGGGGCTTCCAAATTTAGATGTTGGAAGCAACTTCTTCATAATCTTTAAATAGTATTTTTGGTAAATTTGATATAGGTGGTCAAACATTTGATTTGTCTGCTAAAAGTCATGAGAAAGAGAGAGAAGACCTTGTGTTAGAGCCTATCTTAGCTCTTTTCAGTGCTATTATTAGCTTCACAGAAAGTTGAATTTGAAATTTTCATTTTTTAAATTGCAGTAGCAAGTTTAAAATGGAAGTAGCAAAACTTTTTACTCGCTCCACTCTTTTTCCTAAACCTGTGTTCAACAACATTTGCTTATGAACTTCTCGTCAGCGCGGCAATATTTTGACCAAGAAATCCAGCAGCCTGATGAGCGTATTGACTTAGCAAAGGCAGCTTTATATATTGCACAAGAAGAATACCCTAACATCGACCCAGAAGAATACCTCAATGCCCTTGATACAATGGCTTTGGAGCTACAAGAACGCTTGCCATCCCAGAGGTATCCTCTGCGAATTATTCAAAGTATCAATCAGTATCTCTATGATGACTTGGGATATGCTGGCAATGTGGAAGATTACTATGATCCGCGTAACAGCTACTTAAATGATGTCATTGAACGCCGCTTGGGAATTCCTATAACCTTGGCATTGGTTTACTTGGAGGTTGCCCGAAGAATAGACTTTCCTATGGTAGGGGTAGGAATGCCAGGACATTTCGTGATTCGCCCAGACATTGCGGATACAGAAATTTTCATTGATGCGTTCAATGGTGGCGAAATTATGTTTCCTCAAGATTGCCAAGAACGACTGAGCCAATTTTATCAACAACCTGTGCAGCTACAACCAGAATTTTTAGCAACAGTGAGTAAGAGGCAAATTTTGGCACGGATGTTGGCGAATCTGAAATATATTTACTTGAATCAACAGGAGTTGGAAAAAGCTTTAGCAGCCGTTGAACGGATTTTACTGCTGTTTCCTGGCGCGTCACTAGAATTGCGCGATCGCGGTCTTTTGTACTATGAACTTGGTCTATCTGATCAAGCTGCTAACGACTTGGAAGCTTATCTGGCAAAAGCTCCCCATGCTCAAGATGCTCCTGCGATTCGGCAGATACTGACTCTGCTGGGGAGGAGTCGGTGAACTACTCATGGTTGCCTTCGGCTGAACCATGAGCTTCTGTACTCATAGGCGAGTGCCTCAAATGAGACTTTCGTCCCATCTTTGGTCTTACCTCCCCTCCTACAGCTCCAGACGGCTGAACCTTCCGCCTTTAGCGTTCTGATACCTTCTGCTCTAATATTTATTGCTGCGTTCCCATCCCGATCATGATGAGTATTGCAATGAGGACAAGTCCATTCACGGACATCCAATGGCATCTCAGAGATCTGATAGAAACAATTAGAGCAGAGCTTGGAACTAGGGAACCATCTATCTATTTCAATCAACCTCGCGCCTTTGCGTTCTAGCGCGTGTTCGCTAAGAAGTTAATGAATGTTCCCCATCCAACATCAGAAATTGCTTTTGCCAAATTATGATTACGTACCATGCCCAAGACATGAAGATTCTCTACTATGACAGCTTGGCTATCGCTGACCAACTTGTAACTGAGTTTATGTAGAAAATCTTGCCGTGAGTTACTAACTCGCTCGTACACTTTGGCAACAACTTTTCTATACTTGTAGCGTGAATTACTCCCCTTTTGTTTACGCGCTAACTTTTGCTGTTTGCGCTTCAAGTTTTTCTCGTACTTGGCAATGTGTTTAGGATTGTCGTACTTAGAAACCTTTTCGCCATCAGTGACAACAGCAAAGTGTTTCAATCCTAAGTCAACGCCGTAAATTTTACCGTCTGTCTCGGTGTGATTTTCACCTTCAACAAGAGTCAAGATAGATGCAAAGTATTTACCTGATGGCGTTTTACTAACAGTGACAGTCTTGATTTTCCCTTCAATTGGTCGATGAATTTTAGCTTTCACCTCTCCAATGTTTCCCGGAAGCTTGACAATACCCTTGCGGGTTCGCCAGTTCCCGCAGGAGGGAAACCCTCCTGCAGGACTGGACTCACCATCAAGAACTTTGACGTTTTGAGGATATTGAATTGACTGTTTACCCTGCTTAGACTTGAATCTAGGAAACCCAGCACGTTTATCAAAAAAGTTTTTGTACGCTGTGGTTAGGTTAAGTGTTGTAGCCTGTAAAACCTGGCTATAACAATCAGCTAGCCATGCAGTATCTTCCGCTTTCTTGAGGCTTGGTAATAGTGCATTGAGTGCTGAACGTCCAAGTCCCTTACCTGTTTCTTTGTAAACCTCGATAGATTTATTTAGAGCATAGTTCCACCACCAGCGAGAACATCCAAATGTCTGAGCTAATAGTATTTCTTGCTCTTTTGATGGGTATAAACGAACTTGTACGGCTTTGTGCAGCACTCAATATCACCTCCTTAGTTTCTTTATTTTATCACAATATATATTTAGCGGTAAGTGGATTGCGGAAAATATTTGGCGACTCCTCATACATCCATTTCCTTATCAACCATAGGTTGATTTTGGTCATAGATGCAATCGTCGCCGCCCGCTCCCTATCCCCACCCTACCAACGGTTGAGGGTGGGGACTTCCGCGTCACAGTTAAATAACGATTATCCAAATTGCTGTACTTCCTGTGCAACACGCTTGAGGCGTCCAAGCTGAGCTTGCATATCTTCTTTTGTCCAATTTTGGGCAAACGTTTGGAAACCCCAACTCACTAAAGGGTTGGGAATCTCGAATTCAAAGCGGTTAACAAGGCGCGTTCCTTTGTCTATCGGTTGACATTCCCAAGTGTCGCGCCCTTTAAAAAAACCTTGGAACTCCCACACAACTAAACCCGGTTGTCTTTCCACGACTGTGCTATTCAATGTAGGTTTTATCACTGGTATTTGAATCACGAACCGACTTTTACTACCGACATCAGTACTCCACGTACCTACAGGTTCGCAACGTAACACAGGATTCAGCCAGCGATGCATCAGAGCTTGTTCGGTAATGCAGCGCTCCACTACGGTGGCTGTAGCATTAATTTGAATCGATTGTTCAAAAACTTGAGACATTGGGCATCTTTCTTGCTATGGCTGCACCTAGAGTAACCCAAAATGACTTCAATATAACAGATTTCAACAATACGATAAATAACCTAAAGATTGAAATTTTTATGATGAATTATCTATGATTCTAAAGTTTATTATTCATAAAACGAAATAAGAAATAACAACAAAAAAGTTAAAAAAAAACATTAGATATTAACTTCATTCAATCAATTTACTGGTAAATTTATAGACAAAATACTGATAAACTTACCGGAATGTAGGATTATCAGGGTAATCCACATCAGAAGCATCTCAGATGTTTTCTGCAATAACACTCAACTTTAATTCTGAACAACCATGAATATAACTTGGCAAGGAATATCCCAGGTCATGGAGGTTGGTTTGTCAGTGAGGGTGCAGCAATTTTTGGCACAATCACCAACCTTGCCATCGGAACAACCCGATGCTGTCAATTACCTACAAGGAACTTTACAACAGGTGGTTCAGTTTATGCCCCGTTTGCTGGGAGCAGTGCTCATTTTATTAATTGGCTGGATCATTGCTGCTGTTGCAGCTGGTGTGACGCGTTCGCTCCTCAATCGTACCAATATAGACAACCGCATCGCTTCAGGGATAACCGGTGGTGGGGATGTTCCCCAGATAGAGAAAATTATCTCCAACTTAGTCTTTTGGGGCGTCCTGCTTTTAACAATAGTTGCCGTTTTAGATACGCTACAACTTAGGGTAGCTTCTCAGCCGCTGAACACTTTTCTGAATCAGATTGGTGACTTCTTACCCAGATTTGTGGGTGCAGTGGTTATCCTAGGAATTGCCTGGTTGGTGGCTACCTTAGTCAGGCTGATAACAGTACGCGCACTGCGGGCGTTACGCATAGATGAACGATTAAATACACCACAAGATGATACTCCTAGTCTCAATCAGCTGTCTGTAAGTGAGACTATTGGCAATGCTTTGTATTGGTTCATCTTTTTAGTCTTTCTCATCCCGTTGCTTGATAGCCTGGGGTTAAACCAAGCACTACTACCGGTACAAGTTCTTGTCACACAGATTATCTCAATTCTACCCAATATCTTGGGTGCGGCATTAATTGCTGCGGTTGGCTGGTTTATAGCTAACGTGGTGCGTCGGATAGTCACGAACTTGTTGGCGACAACAGGAATTGACAATTTGGGAAGACAGTTTGGACTCAGTGGAACATCAGGAACGCAATCGATATCGACGATTATTGGCACAGTTGTCTATGTCTTGATTTTGATTCCTGTCGCAATTGCGGCACTCAATCAACTGCAAATCGACGCAATTTCTGTGCCAGCAATCTCGATGCTGCAACAGATTCTCAATGCAGTGCCGGCTATCTTTACAGCGATCGCTATTTTGATTATTGCCTATTTCGTTGGGCGATTTGTCGGGGAACTGGTGACCAATATCCTCACAAGTATAGGCTTTAACAATATTTTCTCTGCTCTGGGTTTGCCATCACCCACCAGAAGAGTTGTTATTCCACAAGAACCAACAGCACGCACTACAACCCGTACGCCATCGGAAATTGTCGGCATTATTGTCCTAGTCGGCATAATGCTGTTTGCAACTTTAGCGGCGGTGAATATTCTGAATATTCCGGCACTGACAGCACTGGTAGGTGGCATTGTAGTAGTGTTGGGGCGGATTTTGTCGGGATTGGTAGTCTTTGCTGTGGGTTTGTATCTAGCAAATCTTGCCTTTAACATCATTACCAGTTCAGGCGATCGCCAAGCACGGATTTTAGGACAGATAGCCCGGATTGCGATCATTGCGCTTGTGTCTGCAATGGCACTGCAACAAATTGGTGTTGCCAGTGATATTGTGAATTTAGCTTTTGGACTTTTAGTCGGGGCGATCGCCGTTGCTATTGCCTTGTCGTTTGGTTTAGGCACTCGCGATATTGCCAGAACCCAAGTCCAAGAATGGCTTGACTCTTTCAAAAGAAAAAGTTAACACAAAAAACTAGGGAGCCATTAGCCCTTTGTGATTGCTTATTTGTTATTACCTAAGGTAAATAAGCAATCACAAAGGGCAGCCTTTTTGCAAAAATGTAGAAAAGGTTCGGAATCAGCTATAAAGGTGTTGTAGTTAAGGTTGAGACTTAGAGTAGAGTAATCTCATGAGTTAGATATTACAGCGCTTACTCTTATGATTAGACCACAAAACGTAGGGTGGGCATTGCTTCTAAAAGCTTATATGACAAACGTCTGATATCAAGTCCGGTTAATTAGTGATGATTCCACGTTAACTACCCCACCCCTTAATCCCCTCCCCGCAAGCGGGGAGGGGACGTGAAGCGTAGCTTTACGGGGGTGGGGTTCTTAGGTAAGCAATGCCCACCTTAGCTGAAAACCGCTCTTTTATCCTACAAGCAATTGACTTGCCCTCTTTTAAATTTGGATTTAGAAAAATGCATAAAATGGTTTTGCTTAACCGTAATAAGAATATACAGGTAGATCTGGTTTAACCCTAACTTCCGTTTAGCAAGTCAGGGAAAAACTTAAGCACATAATTTTATTTTTGTCAACGCTTAAGTCTCTCATCAAGAATAAAAGTTGAGAAAGTGTCCAATAGTTTACGTGGAACTTGCCTACTTTATGTTTATTCAAGGTTCAACTACCAAAATGACCAAAAAGTTCAAGAAATTGGCTTTCGTTCTGGGAATTGCTGGTATCAGTACCCTTATCAGTATTCCTGTCCTAGCCAAAAAATTTTATCCTCCGTATGCTCTTTTTCAACCTTCTGCATATCGCAGTTACCCTTATCGCAATTCTGAGAAAAACATTGCTGATACCCTTGCAGATAATAGTAAATATTCCAATCTTGTTTATGAATTGAAGCAAGCAGGCTTGCTGGAAAAGCTCAAGCAAGGGCAATTCACAATTTTTGCTCCCACCGATAATGCCTTTAAAGCTTTACCTAAACAAACTTATCAACGGTATAGCCAAAAAGAAAATCGAGAAAAAGTGCTGAAATATCACGTAGTTTCCGGTATCATCACTGAGAAAACTCACAAAAACTTAAATGGTACGCCAATACCCACACTACTTGAAGGTAATGCGGTCAAGATAACTTTCGACAAAAACGGCAACGTCAAACTAAACAATGCTATTGGTAAGCCTCCGTCTATCCAAGCCAAGAATGGTGTGATTATTGAGATTAACCAAGTGCTAGTACCCCCTGGACTTTAGATGAGTGCAAGGAGTTAGGAGGAGATCCCCGACTTCTTAAAGAAGTCGGGGATCTGACCCCTACGACATATCAAAATTAATGACATAAACTACTATTGGTCTGTCAAGAAATAATTGAGGGTTAGAAGTAGTTTGTAGTAAGCGCTTTAGCGCTAAAGCGCTTACTACCAAGTAAATCTTAAGTAGGGTGCGTTACGGCTTTAGCCTAACGCACCATCTTAATGGCGGTGCGTTAGGCGCTCATGTCATGTTTTTCGTTACAAATCATATCGCTCATGCTGCGCCTAACACACCTACAAGAATTTTATGTTTACTTTATAAATGACCTCTAATTCAAGAGTGTATTGCACCTCATTGCCAATTTCCCACTAGAACAAACGGTGCCCAGAAATGGGGATGTCTGTAGTCCTTATTCTTATCGTTATCCTTGTACTTATCGATAAAAGCTAACTGTGCTTTCTGTAGTGCTTGTGCTTTATTTATGTTTGTTTTCTGGGCGTCCTTTAACTGGTTGTAGAATTCACTCATAATTTCAGCAGTCGTTTGATCTACAACTGACCACAGTGTCGCTAGCGTACTGCGAGCGCCCGCCCGCACTGCTACACCAGCTAGTCCCAAAGCAGCCCGTTTGTCTCCACTTGCTGTCTTACAGGCACTTAGAACCAATAGTTCGATGGGTGTATTTCGGTACAGAGTTTTGTCTTGCAATAACTTACCTAACTGTTTAACATTAATGCGGCGATCCCAAGAGAGGATAAACGTTCTGTCAGCAGTAGAGCTAAACTCACCATGAGTTGCAAGGTGGACTATCGGAGGAACACGAGAAGCACGAATCTCTTGTTGTAAATCGTCGCTGGTAAATTTCTCGTTGAGAATCAATTGGTTTGATAGCCCAATTTTCTCAATTTGTTCGAGTTCACGTTGCACGTTACTTAATGGTAAAAAATCTCTGTGTGGTTCAAAGTTCGGGCGGATTTTGCTCAGCCCTGCTGTGAAGGCTCTTAAATTCACTTTTGCAATTGGTTTTGGATCAAGGAGCTGCAAACCAGGTGTTAAAGCAATGGCATACCTTTGTACTAGATACTGATTGCCATCATAAAGAATCCCCATAGGGATATTCCGCAAGTCTCCATCCAGGACAAAAGCTAGAGTTGTGACTTTACTATTTTTCAACTCTGGCTCTAGTGGTTTGATCACCCAGTCATACAGCTTTTTATAGTATGTGCGCGAATCTTCCTCGATACTGACAGGGTCTATCAGAGAACGCTGCACTTCATCTATAGTGTCGTCAAATTCTTTCTGAGCAACTTTGATTGTATGAAGGCTTAAATTTGGTTGTTCTGGTAAGCTAAGAATAACGTGTAATTGATTAGGCAAAAGAATTGTATAAACAACTGCTGCTGCTTTGTCAATTTTATCAATCTGTTTAGGATTTTCCTCCACACAAGCTTCTCTAAAAAAGTTGTTGAGTTCTGCGACTTGCAGAGATTCTAAAACATCACGAGCTTGAACGAGTCGTTTTTGGCTTTCCTCATTTTTGCCTGCATCTTTTAAGGAATTAGCATATTCTAAGTCTAACTCGACTAACTCTCGGTAAACTGGTTCAACAGTGTTCTGAAAAGAAAACTGGACTTCTGGGTTGAGTGCTATTAAATCACGGCGTAATGCTTGAAGGGCATCATAGGATGTAGTATATGCGGTAATGGCATCTTGAATATCTCCTTGCTCTTTTCGTATCTGTCCTAACTGCCGAGCAAACTGGTAAGCTATATCTGGTGCTTTGAAAGTTGAAGCTATGATCAGAGACTGTCTTGTGAATTCTTCTGCTTGAGACAAGTTTTTCCTCGTTCCAGTCAGATACAAACTCCCACGATTTCCCAAAGCATGAGCCTCGGCTCTTTTGTCTCCCAAACTTTTGGCTTGTTCGGTTGCTCGAGCTAAGATTTGATCAATCTCTTCAAAAGTTGGAAGTTGGGAATTAGCCTTCGTCAAGATACCTTGTTTAGCTAATTCAACAAAACTATGGGCAAGATTAATTTGGAGGTAAACTCCTGCGCGACTCGGCGACAAGTTACTCAATTGAGGCTTGAGAGTTCGCCATAATTCTTCTGCTTGTGGGAATTCCTGACGTTTCAGTAATAAACTGAGTTTATTGACTTGTGCTTGCTGTCGTGTCGTTGGTGATTGAGACAACTTGACAACGTCATCATAAGAATTTATTGCTCTTCCTTGATAATCCTCTATTTCTCCAATCGCTTCGTCGTTAGCTTGTTTTGCCTGAGCAATATCTCGTAATGTGTTAGCCAAACTTAAATAAGCAACCGCTAGATCTTGAGGAGAATTCAATTTTTGAGCCAGGTTTATACTTGTTTGCAAAATGGGTGTAGCAAGTTCTAGCTGCCCTTGCACGCGCAGCAGTTCGCCAAGACTTCTCAATCCCACAACTGTAGAGAGAGAAGGAGATTCTTGTTTAGCAATTTCTTCCAGTCGTTTAACTAATTTTTCTTGTTCTTCTGGAGTGAGTTGTTCTGGATCTAATTCTTGACAATTTTTCACCCCAAGTTCTTTACGTACAACTTCCAATAAAGTATTACAAGCACGAGGATAAAGACCCAAATCTTGCATAGCTTGAGCCTGGTTTATTTGGCTTTGGGCTAATTTTTCAGGCTGATTAATTTGGCTGTAGATTTTAGTAGCTTCTTCCCAAGTTTTGAGAGCATCTGCTGATTGTCCCAATTCCCTTTGCAAATACCCTTGAACGTCCAAGCTTTGAGCCTGAATTTTAAATTGTTCCTTTCCCTGTGGTTGGTTTTTCACAATTTCCAAGCTATCTTCAATCGCTTTTTTTGCTTGTTCCCACTGTCCCAGTTTTTGATAAGTCAAAGAGAGATTACTAAACGCCATTGCTTGGTTTAATTTATCTCCTTTGGCAGCAAAAGCAGTCGCTGTTTGTTTCCACGCTGTCGCCGCTTCTTCAAATTTTCCATTGCGGTATAATGTAGTCGCCTTGTTTGCTAACTGTTCCGCATCGAATTGAGATTGGACAATAGGAGTTGGTAAAGAAACTTTGGCAGCAACAACAGGCGAAATTGTTGAGAGGATAAATAAGGCTGCGAGAAAAAGGGAACGTCTCTTAGGGTATTCCAACAAATAAATTATCCAATTTTGTGGAGTGGGCATCTTGCCCGCCCAGTTTATAGGACGGGCAAGATGCCCATCCCACAAGAAAAAGTTGGATATTTTTGTATTTTGAAGTCTCTGATAGATTCTTTTGAAGAAATTTTGTAATTTTCTGAGTCCACGCTGGATGATATACATATTTTCTTTCTCCTGTCAAGGTCTAGATATAAGAACCAGCCCTTTCAAAGTGCAAGTTGAAGATTTAGATTTTCTTCGTGTTCTTCGCGTCTTCGTGGTATGAAAAATATTTTTTAACCGCGTTCGCGCAGCGTGTCCTCTGGACATAGGCACGAAGAACGCGAAGGTCAAAAGTCGCGAAAATCGGGCATAATTTTCTAGATTTTTTAGTCACCTTGAAAGGGCTGATATAAGAACCTAGCCCTTTCAAGGTGGGTAAAAATTTTGGTAAAAAACTAATATAAGAACTTCTCCCCGCTTGCGGAGAGCAACGCCAGAAAATGAATATCAACGCACAGCACAACTAGCGGGTTTTTGCCAATTGCGTTGCGAGCCAGTGCGGGTGGGATCATAAGCTGTGAGAACGACCTCACCTTTTTCGTTGAAAATCCATCCTTGGGCTGGTACTATTTGTTTCACGGTTGCACTGGTGGATGGCTTTTTCGTACTTGCACTATTAGAATTCCCCGTACTGGCGACAGGCTGCACCAAATCAACGCGAACATTATCACTACTGATGGCTTGGTTAGGACTGGATGGTACCCCGCCACGTCCGGTGATAACGAAAGTACTGCCTACACCTCGTTGACAGGGGTTTTGGGCAACTTGCTGTGTGGGGTCTATGACAGTTTCTGGTAATTCAACTAATCCCTGACTGGGGTCAACGTCTGGACTTTTGATTTCTACCGTACCCGCACTCCCAAATTCTGAACTGGCAGTGATGTCACTGTTTGATGTTCGTTTTTCTCGAAATTGGATGCCGTAGATACCAGTAGCGTTAATTCGGACATCGCCCCCATTGCCTGTAAAAGCATTAGCAGTAATGTCGCTATTTTCTGATGGGAAAGCAATAACAAAGCCATCAGGTGCATTAATAGAGATATTGCCGCCATTACCACCTGTTTGATTAGTGCCAGCTGAGGTGGAAATTTCACTCTTGCCACGCATCAATAAGTAGTCCCGCAGGTTAAGCGTGATGTTGCCACCATCAGCATCAGTAACAGATTCAGATTTTATAATGCTTTCGTTGTTGAGGGTCAGTCGAGAAGCGTTAATCTCGATATTGCCCGCAGTCGCTCCACTAATCTCTGAATCTGCGAATATTTTTGCACCATTAGTTACTAGTAAAGACCCAGTGTTAATCTTAATATTTCCACCATTACCGGAAGTGCCTGGAAGCCTGTTTTCCTGACTAGCACCACTACTTACACTAACACCGGAGCCATCGAAAACGATTGAGTTTGCATCAATAACAATATTTCCTGCATCTCCTTGTCCTTGGGTTCTGGTGTTGATTTGATGGTAGCCAGAAACGGATAGAGTACCTGTATTAATTCTTATATCACCGCCTCTTCCATCCGCTTGAGGTTCTACCTGGGTATAAGCACCACCGCTAAATTCTTTTAAATCACTCTTGAATGTGACACTATCTGGCGCATTGATGATAATGTTACCTGCATCACCACGAGCTTCAGTATCGGCACGCAAGTTAGCACCAACATCTAGCAGTAAGGAACCAGTTGTAATCTGGATATCTCCGCCTTTACCGTTTCCACCTACACCCCCTCCTTGTGGTTCGGAAGCGGAAGTTACCTCAGAGAACATATCAGACCCTTGCACTAGGGCTACTTGGTCTCGTGCCTCAATGATGATGTTACCGGAATCACCTGTTCCTGCTGTGGTTGTATTTATTTGAGAACTATCTAAACGCAAAGTGCCAGTTTTTATGACTATATGACCACCATTGCCTACGCCTCCAGGCTCAACACTGCTGCTGAAGAAAGTTCCCTTAGCAATCCTGAACAAACCGCAGTGCTGAAATGCGGGTTTCTCCATTTTCGTCGGCTCCTAAAGAAATAGGAAAGCCCTCCCCCAGGACTTTCGTCTGACTTTGCTGTCGAGATAAATTGAAACCCAGTGCAAATTCTTGGGTGGGAGTTTGGATGATTGGCTGGCGGAAACCAACATTGACGTAAAAAGAATCACCCGTGATATCAATGCGGTCAAACGGTGGTTCAATCACCGTAGTGTCTGTAAATCCCCCAGCAAAATCGAGTGTCCCGTTGCGGGGATTGAGCGGTAAATTATAACTCAGGTCAAGGGCATTACTCCCTTCGGTATTCGTATATGTTGCATCAAAGCGATCGCCCAAGCCAAATACATTGCCTTCACTTATACGAATACCCCGCCGGAAAGTACCTACACTAGGCGCACGACCATTATCAACAAACAATTCTGTCCTAAAAGAGTCCGCTTCTTCTACCCTAACTTCCAGTACACTCTGTTCCGGACTAGACCCAGCAGACAACTCAGCTGCAAAATTTTTAATCAAAGGGTTAAGTTGCAATACTTGCAGTGCTTTTAGTAGCTGGAACCGATTTAAAGGTGTAGATGTTCCCAGGGCTACCCGACTGCGTACGTAGTTTGGGTTCAACCGTCGAGTCCCTGTCACCCTAATCTCCTCGACTTTGCCTTCGACAATCTGAACTTTGACGACTGCTCCCTCTGGTGGAAATTTTTGTCCAGCAGCAATGACTGCACCAGAGTTAATGTAGCCGTTCTGAGTGTAAAGTTCTGTGATCACAGCCTCTACTTGCAGCAGTTGGGCAAAGGTGATGGTTTTATTCGTAAATTCGGCTGTAACTTCGCTTAACTTTTTGTTACTAAATACTGTGTTACCTTCAAACTCAAACTTCTTAACAGTGATAAACCCAGGAATCTCAGGACGCGGTTCTAATGTGGGAGGTGTTGACGGAGTTTCATTAAGTGGAGGTTTTGGAGGCGGCTGGGGAGAAGGGGCTGGCTGTGGTGGAGGCGGTGTTGGTGTAATCGGATTGGGAACCGGAGCAAGATTCGGAACCTGAGATAAAATGATATTAGATATTGTATTGTTATGTGTAAAAGTCGGAATCTCAAGTTCAGGAGGAGGTATTTCGGGACTGCTCCGCTCACCTGGTAAGCTTCCAGCCGAGGCTTTACAAGCATAAGAGGTGATCAACAGCTTGATGATCAACGAAACAGCGAGATTGGCTCTCAAGCCTCCGGGCTGTCTGCCCATTCTCATCATAGTATGCACTCCTCAAGAAAAGTTTTATGACGAAGGGCAATCGCGCCCCAACCGGCACAAAGTGCGATCGCTGTGTGAAAACGAATGCCATATAAATTATCTAACTTAAGGATTATTTACCACGAATTTCCTTTTCAGTCATTATAATCGAAAGAAATTTTACTTATCCAAGCCAGGAAAACAAAACAAACAAGAGTCTTAACCCACTTAGTAAGTGAGGATTTAAAAATTACGCTCTCTATAGTGAAAATAATAGTAAATAATAGATAATCATCAAAAAGTAGAGAAAATTAATAAATTTGACTAGATTTTCCTTGGGGTTAAGATATGCATTGTTAGTTTAATAGTTTAAAGTAATCAATATGTCTAAGATAATACAATCTAGTGCTTGAACGTTGACTTAGTTATCTCAAAATGGCAAAACAAACTAAAGGCTTACTAGTAGGGCGTTACCAAATTATCAAAGAATTAGCCAGAGGAGGTTTTGGTGTCACATACCTAGCTAAAGATACTCAGTCATCCAACTCTCCTTGCGTTGTCAAAAAGCTTAACCCTCAAAATGCTGATATTGAAACAGCCAAAACACTGTTTCAAAGAGAAGCCCAGTTTCTTTCCTATTTGCAACAAAATCGACAGATACCAAAATATTCTAATTATTTTGAAGAAGATGAAGAGTTTTACATAGTTCAAGAATATATAGAAGGTAAATCTTTAGATAAGCTACTTGAGCAGCTATGGACAAAGCCAAAAGTTATTGATTTTTTACGAGAAATACTATTAATTCTGAAACATCTTCATCAAATAAATATTATTCATCGCGATATCAAACCCTCTAACGTTATTAGAAGAGACAAAGATAACAAATTTGTCTTGATTGACTTTGGCTCAGTTAAGCAATTAGAACCGAGATATTTCTCTAAGGGAAGTTCCCAGTATCAGTTACCTCTTCATACCATGATTGGAACTCCTGGATATGCTCCTATAGAACAAATGGAAGGAAAACCAAGCTTTAACAGTGACATTTATGGCTTGGGTATGACAGCAATTCATCTCTTAACTGGAATACACCCAAAAAATTTAAAACGCAATGAACAAGACAATGTGATATTTCCTAACGGAGTTGATATTGATAATTCCCTAGCAACCGTTTTAACAAAAATGGTGTATTCTAGTCCAGAACGTCGCTACCAGTTTGTAGATGATGTTCTGGAAGATTTAAATAACGTTATCGAATCTTATAACAATAACAATCACAATAATAAAACTACGATAGATCCAAACAACGGTTTCATAAGCCTGAATGAAATTACAGCACCCAGAAATGATACAATACCATTCTTCATACCTGAGAATAATGAAACGCAACTGCCTAAACGGACATTTTTAAGACTTTGGCACATTCCAATCGGACTTATAGCACTAGGTATTACTCTAGTCAGTTTAGAATTTATTTACCCATTTCTCCGACCTTTATATTATTCGTATCAAGGCGATCGATTACTGGATTTCCGTCAACCAGAAGCAGCTCTAGAACAATTTGAAAACCTCAGAGAAATCAAGCCCAATTCTCCTGAAGCTTGGAAAGGACGAGGCGATGCTCTCCTAACCATGGGAAGTGATTTTCGAGCTTTAGATTCTTATAATAAAGCACTTTCTCTCCAACCTAATAACTTAAAAACGTTAAATAATAAAAGTAAAGTATTATATAACATAGGTAAATATCAAGAAGCTTTAGAGACTTCTAATAAGGTACTTGCAATTGACCCTAATAATGCAGAAGCGTTGAGCGGTCAGGGTTTAGCTTATATGGGCTTGCGGCAATATGAAGAAGCATCACAGTCTTTTGAAAAACTCAGGGAAATCAGACCTGATGAACCAAAAATTTGGAATGATATCGCCTTAGCTACAGAACAGTTGCAAGGACCAGAAGCTGGCAAGAACTATTATAAACTAGCACTGGAATCTTATGACTTTCTTCTGAAAAGGAAGCCACAAGATCCTTTCGCCTGGACTGAACGAGGGAATATCTTGCAAAAGTTAAATCGTCCTCAAGATGCACTGACTTCTTATCAAAAAGCACTTGAAATTGATAAAAATTTCTATGTAGCTCTCGTGGGAAAAGGTAATACGCTTGATGCAATCGGAAAACCTCAAGACGCTCTTCTAGCTTTCAATAGAGCTAGTGAAATTCGTCCAGATGATCATCAAGTTTGGTATAACCGGGGGATGTTACTAGCACAACGATTGCAAAAGTACGAAGAAGCGTTACAATCATTTGACAAAGCAATTGAAAGAAGAAATGACTTCTATCCTGCTTGGCTGAATAAAGGATTAATATTGTTAGATCTACAACGCTACAGTGATGCCTTAGCAGCCTTTGACAAAGCTAAAAACCTTGCACCGAAAGATGCCTTCGTTTGGGCTAATCGAGGATCTGCTTTAGAGCTGTTAGGAAAACGTAAAGAAGCGTATGATTCATACCAAAAAGCCATTGAACTTGGATTTCCCCAGGAACAATTACGCGAACAATTAGAAAAAACTAAAGTATAATCCCAGGGGAGCATCCCAATCAAAGAAGCCTTTGTACCGATTCTAGCCCTCACCCCCATCCCCTCTCGCATATATGCGAGAGGGGATGGGGTGAGGGGTTCCCCTTCTCCTAATATTTGGGAGAAGGGGTGAGGGGATGAGGGCTATCAAGGTTTTTGCACATTTGGGATGCTCCTTAATCCTACTTTTAGCTTAATCGGTCATTCATCCCACGCTCCCTCATATCTTGCACCTAACCGTATAAGCCTGGATTTAGTAAAAAGCAGCGCAATAAAGTTACATCACTTTTCTTAGCTTTTATCGGTAAAACAAGGACTTCAGGCTTAGTACCGAGTTTTAAAATAACGTCAATGTTTCTTGGTGCAAGATATCAGCTCCCCTTCGGGTGAGACGTGGGATGAATGACCGGATAAAAAGAGTGCATCCGACGCATTGTCCTTCTAAGATAGGCCAGCCTTTGTTTTGTGGATCTGTGTTCCAAGACGAGTACTCGTTGTAGTAAGGCATGAAGGCAAGGTGCACTTCCCTGCCTGACGATGTTAACCAAGGTCGTTTTCTTAAGAACGGTCAATCGGCAAAACGAGGCTTGAACCGTTCCATTTCAGATGCTTCATGGGGAACTTTGAGAGAAAAAATTCAGTACGCGGCTGCAAAGTCGGGAAAAAGTTTTTTTAAAGTAGACCCAAAAAACACAAGCCGCACTTGTTCTAAATGCGGGGTCGTAGATGCTTTATCTTGTTTTGGAGAAAGGTTTGTTTGCACATCATGTGGGTATGAAGCACACGCAGACAAGCAAGCCGCTATTAATATAAAGCACCGTGCGATAAAAAATAATGGGTTAAGCATTCTTAAAATGATTAACCCTAAAAAGGTACGTAGGGACTCTGCGAAACCCAAGCAGCTAGTACTGCTTGAAACGCCCACCGTTGAATTAACAATGGTTAAAAGGAAACAACACCGCGCTCGCATTCTTCAAACGCGGTGTGCCTGGGAACCCGCCTACTCAATTGAGTCTATGGGAAATTGGAGACTTGGCTTAGTCTCCAAGAATCCCACACCTAGAAGGTGTGGGAGTGTCAACTACCCAAACTTGCGAAGTAAAACCCTCTCAACAATAATGTCCTCTGCGGTCGAAGCATTTTTTGCGAGAAAAGACACTTTTAAGTTTTGGATTTCCGACGGTTGTTCGCGTCTTTTCACCTGCTCAATGAGTTTGTCGGTAATGTCAAACAGGACGGTTTTTGTCACTCTTTCAGAACTCGGTACTTCAAAGAAATTGATAACACCAACGAAGTGAGCATTTTTGTCAAGAGTGTCAACAGTCGCCTCTGTATTGGGCAGGTTTAGATAAACATCATAAGCTCCCGTTGGTTCTCCCTGGAAAGACACTTGAACTTCCAACTCATAATTTTCATTTCCAGAAGGAGCACCTCGCTCTACCACATCTTCTGATATCTCAATAGGGGTAGATAATGGAATATTTACTGTTGTCAGTTTATCAGTTAACTTAGTCTTAACCTCCTCAGAGGTAACAATAGTGTCTTCTACGGGTAGTATGAATCTATCGCGTGAACGATTCTGTGCTCGGCGACTCGGTGGCACTTCATCAAGTTTATCGTAGATGGAATTGTTGTAACTTGGTTTATAGACCTCGGAAACCACTTCTGATGGTTGGAAGCTAATCGCAGTACTTCCATTATAAAAATTATACACCCAAGGTACTGAATTTAATTCTTCAGCCGTTACTCTGATATCTGTTGCTGCTGGGTTATCTTTTTCTCTTTGTCTTGTCCAAGATTCCCATATACGGTCGATATTAGTGTGATGTACCCAAAAGATTGGGTCGAAACCAGCAGTAGGAACACTTGTCATCAGCCCTCTATTAGTTTCAGTTTGCGTGATAGGATTGAATGTCCTAGAGCGATACACACCACCGAGTTCAACGTGCATGAGACCGTGAGGTGAGTTTTCAAGCGGGCTAGAAAAATCCCGAAATCGAATAGCTTGGTACGCTTGTTGTTTGCCTTCAATCAGCGTCTCTTGAGTAATCTGGTTTGCAACAGGAGTCGGGTCGTTTGCATCTGCAGCTGATATTGAGCTACCGCTATTTAGGATTCTACGCCTCAATGGCTCATAAAGACTGTTAGTTACATCAGCAGGACTTCTAAACGCGTTTGGGATAATGCTGTTTTCTGAAGACCCATTATCGGTGTAATCCCAGTACGGAATGGCAAAATCATCCTTGCCAGTGATGTTACGAACAGCTATTTCAAAGAAAGAAAGGTAGAGTCGATGCCAGGGTAGAAAGTGATATATATTAACATTTTCTTCATGGGGGCACTTCTGCCAAAAGTTTTGTAACAATTGTGTTACCTCTGGAGTTGATGCCGTTGCTGAGGTATAACCTGGGCACAGAGGATTTCCCTGAGGATAAGTCGTAGGATCGGGAATCCAATGAATTGCTCCCTGGAAATACCAACTAGCAGGATCTAGGCAACCCCGTTCTCGCATCAGGGTAAGCGCGTCTTTAAGCGTCTGTAGATCCTTCTGTCCTTCGGGAGTGTAAATATTTTTCCGAACTCGGGTGGGTGGCTTAGTGAACTGGGTGGACTGGGGTAACTCGGTGGACTGGATAGATTGGGCATAAGCGTTGCTTGGTAGCAGCAGCAACCCAAAAACAGATATTGCCAAAATCAAAGCGAAAATAAACTTTCTCATGGCTTTCTCTAAAATTTGATAGCTCAAAGAGTATATAAGTGCAAGCGAAAGCAACTTATGCAGTTTGAGGCTAAACTGCTATATAAAACCTAGACAAATCTAGACATTTACTTCTTACGTCACGGGGAGCATGGGAGCGGTTATCCCTCGGTAAGCATTCACGCCTTAGCCAGACGCGATAAATTGATTGCGGCGTTCAAATCCCTATCCATTACGTGTCCACAATGTTCACATGAGTAAACACGTTCACTTAACAACAGGGATTCTTTTTTACAACCACAATTACTACAGGTTTTAGAAGATGGATACCATCTATCCGCCAAAATTAGCTTGCTTCCAAACTTCTTGCACTTGTATTCAAGTTGTCTTTTGAATTCATAAAATCCGCAATCAGCTATGGATTGAGCAAGCTTATGGTTTTGCATCATGCCCGAAACATTCAAGTCTTCAATTACTATCACAGCGTGGTTTTTGCATAAGTAATTGGTGACTTTGTGGAGCGAGTCTTTACGAATGTTCGAGACTCGGTTATGATGCTTTGCCAGATTAATTTTTGACTTGTGGCGATTGCTGCTACCTTTGGTTTTTCGTGCTAAAGATTTAGACAATCGCTTTAATTTTTGGATGCTTTTTTTGTATGCCTTGGGGTTGGGAAATACGACACCAGTACTTAGTGTAGCTAGTTCTTTTATCCCCAAATCTGCGCCAACAACCTCTACAGACTTCTGTGTCGGCTCGCATTCTACTTCATATGCAAACGCGATATACCAGTCATCGGCTATCCGAGATATTGTTAGTTTAGTGGTCGTTGTGTGAGGCAGTCCTTCATAAGTTTTGACCCAACCAATAGTTGGCAACTTAACCCGTAGACCGCCTACAGATATTGATTTTCCGCTAGCGTCTATCGTAAAAGAATCATTTTGACCTTTCTTTTTGAACTTTGGATATCCACCTAGTCCTTTAAAAAATCGGTCAAAAGCTGCACCCAGTTGGTCAAAAGCGTATTGAGTAATCTTTTGGCAAATACCTTTCTCCTTAACCCATTCCAACTCTGTTTTAACTTCGTTGTTGAAGAACTTTTTGAGTAGATATTTATTAGGCTTGTATCCATCTTGATGTAAGCTTTTCCAAGTCGCCAAACCCCAGTTATAAGTAAACCGCGCTATGCCTGCGTGTTTACTCATTATGGTTTTCTGTTCTGGCGTCAGTTTTAACTTAGTCTTGATGGATAAAAGCATTGTTCGACCTCAAAACTGTGCTATAAGTATTAATATATCAATATTTTTAGCAATTTACAATGACTTTTCAAAAAAAACATAAATTAGGCGCAGTTCCTTTAAACGAAGAACCTTTTGACAGGTCGCCTGTATGCTTCAACGTGCGAAAAGGTGTCAAAGAAAAACTAAAAACCGTCCCTGACTGGAAAGAACGGTTAAGAGAATTTGTTGATAGTTTGATTGAAGATATAGAAGACGATTGTCAATAGATGACTAAGCTTGTTCATGTTATTGGCGGCTTAAAACAAACTCCAAGCTGGTTGTTGTTGACTGATGGTTTCCATCTAGTAAGACTTGCTGTAACTGTGGAGCAAAAAAAGAAACACTCGCACGCTTATGAGCGAGTGTTTGAATGTGGTCACTGTGGACTCATGATTGACCGCGATTTAAACGCAGCAATTAATCTGTCAAAAGCTGTCAATTAGACAGTGTTAGTCTGTGGACTGGTCTTGTTGCCAACTTCTCCAGCAATGTTGCAGAAAGTATTAGCATTGCCCAAAACAATCTAATTGGTACAAGTTATCTGATATAGAAAAGTCCAATTATGGGTAGCTTTGGGTAGGCTTTATGCAACGGCTAAATTAATGTTGATACTTTCGTAAATGTCGTCGCACATCGCTCTACAAATGTAAGTGCCACCTGCTAGCGAGTTACCGCCATCATCTTTCCCATCCCAGATGAATGTCCGCGTACCAGGCTGGGGGTTGTCCTCGTCAACAAGCGTGCCCTTGTACCAAGCCAGATAATTCCAAAAGCCAATGTAGAGCTTTTTAGTTCCCTGGGGTACGTTGAGACGAATCTCGACCTTAAGAGGTTCGGCGGCGGGAACCGAGTTCAGTCCAAGGACCGCGACGGATGCTAGGAGTTCCTTGGGAGGAGCAGGCAACGGTTGGTCAGTGTACTTGTAGACCATTTTGCCCGAACTGTAGCCCACCAGTGGCTCGAAGAAGAAGCGGAAGCGATTCAAGTTGACCCGGACATCACTGAGTGGGTCGCCGTTAACACTGTCCTGAGCGACCCAGTTTTGTCCGCCGTTCCAAGTCCAGCTGTTATACGTTCCAATGAATTGAGCATCACCCCAGCCCCCGACCCAGCCGCAGTCTTTGCTGATAAATCCGATTCCTTCCAAATTGGCGTTGGCAACATGGTTGCCCTCGGCACCAGTCCGGCAGTCATTGATGGGAAACATCTCCCAGGTTTGACCACCATCGGTGGTTCTCAAGATGGCACCGTTTAGAAAGTTTTCTATGGAAACGAATCCAACCTCTTCATTGAGCCAGTAGATCTTCCAACCCCAGCCGCCACAATCGAAGTCGGATGTTATATTGGCTACGGTGTTCCCCCACGTCTTGCCGCCATCCTGCGTGTAGAGAACGACTGGCTTTAATTGAGCATATTGGGGATCACGTTCGTAGCCTTTCCGGTCAGGTGGGCAACTGTCCTGCTTCCTTCCACCTACGACCCAACCCCGATTCTCGTCAAAAAAGTGGATATCGACCAAGTTAGAGGCATAGCGACTCATATCGATCACATTCCAGCTCTTGCCTCCGTCCGTTGTCTTGATAATGGAGGGACCAGGTTGGTTGGGATCGTTAGCACCAGAACCATACACCACCATTTCGTTAACCACGGACAGACCGCAAATGCCTCCAGGAGAACCCTCTGGAAGGTTGTCAACAGGTGTCCATGTGTCACCGCCGTCTGTTGTTTGGTGGAGCAGATACTTCAGATAATCGCCGGGATTTTCCTTACTGGCGTTGGTCACGGCCCCAAACCAGCCTACTTGGGGCGAGGCGAACTGAATACAACGCAAATATGGTCTTCCCGGCAAGTTGGGAGGTAGTTGATACTTGGTGGTCCAGCTCGACCCTCCGTCTCGGGTAACGCTCACCTGCCCGTTGCTGTTGACCAGCCAGCCTTCTTGCGGGTTAAAAAACCAGATATCATCGGTTCGCGAGGAGGCAATCGGAGAATTAGTTTTAACCCATCGGTAGTTTTTTAGATCTATGGTCATCTTGTTTGCTCTTTTTTCTAGAATGTAGAACTATGACCTTGACATAACTTAGATTATATGCATCAATCCTTACTGGATTTGCACAACGCAAGTTAAGCATGAATGAGCTTCATAGTTGTGTTCTTGATAGATGTAGCGCGCATCAACTTATGCACTTTTGGGATAGAAATGATGAACAGTCTTGTTGGGGGTAGGGTGTGGGGTCAATACGTTGAGCCACACCGCGCTTTATAAAAGCGCGGATTCTGGCTGAAAGTTGGCGTTGACTTGTTGCCCGAACTCCTGCGCGAGTTGGCTATCTGGTCAACGTTTTTCAGCTTGTCAGAGAACCGCTCTAGGGCAATCAACCCAAAGAAAGGACGAGCCTACTCGTTCGCGGTTTAAAGACTCCTGCCATGCCTCTGTTAGGAGCGGCTCCGCCCCACGATACCCGTTACGGGCATCTTGCACTGACAGTCTATCGTCTTGATTAACGAATCTACTCAAGTACGCACTCATTAAATCGCGATGCATAACAACACCAGTTGCATCATGATGAACTCGTTCAGACAGAGATTTTTTAACACGACTACCATCTAAATGAGTTTGAGAAAGTGCCGTATATGAAGTAGAAAACTTATGAACACTTCCACCAGCTTTTTCAGCTTTGTGAACGAGTTCTGATAATACAAATCCTGGAGATTTGGCAGAAATAGCCTTACCATAACGTTTCTGCCAACCTTTCACACTAACATTTTCAGTTTTTATATCTTTACCATGCCGCAAAATTTCATTAATGATTTTGCGGTTTTGGCTTTTGGCATATGCTGTCTTTTTGCGTTCTAGTTCCCGTTTCTTTTGGGCAGCTTTTTTATAATTTCTAGAACGCTTCCAACCCCGCTTCCCCTTTTTGACCTTACCTTTTTTCTTAACAGTACGATGCCCTTTCTTTATTTCAAAATCTGGCTCGTAATTGTCTGGATTATTAACCCGTTGGGAACGCTGCATCTTTCTTTGCAGTGCAGTAATCTCATGCTCAAAAGTGGGAACTTTTTCTGCAAAAGGTAATAGTCCCGCTTTATTATCTCCAACAAAGGCGATATTGGATATATTTAAATCCAGACCAATTAAACCATTGCTAACGTAGTTCTTTTCTTTTTGGTAAGGCAATCCTTCATTGATAAGCTGTACATACCAACGACGCTTACCATTTAACTCCCTCCACAATATACGAACATACTTCACTGGAGATTGCAACCCATGCATGATAACGGGGTTGGTTTCATCAATGATTGGACACAGTTTGAGACTCCCCCAAACTAATTGGTCATTTTTCCATCGTATTCCTTGTTTATTGGTTTTACCCTCAACAGAACGGAAACGACTCGACACTTTGAAACGAACTTTTTTTGCACATCCAAATATAACTCGTTCCGATGCAAGAAATGCTCTTTTAGCAATTGTCTGTTGAGTATTAGAGTCAATCTTATCAGCAATCCATTTTGATGAATTGGCGACAATTGTTGCATAAGCTTGAAGGTCGTAATCAGAATATCTGTAGGCTTGACGTGCTGCACTAAAAGCATCAGTTCGTTCTTTTTTCTTTGATTTGGAAATTTTTTTAGCCCCCTTAAATGCCTCGGAATTGCGTACCAACTCCATCCTGACCATCGCTTCATTCAAACAAGCATTATATAGTTGTCTAGATGCTTCAAATCTAGATAACAACTCTTTTTCTGGAGCGCTGTCTACTATCAATGGAATTTCTGTAATGAAAGATGGAGTCTTTTTCCGAGCCATTTAAAATCACCTCCTTTTATGCTAAAGTGTCATTTAGTATAAATCGCGGTTCTAAAAAATGTCAACAGGAAAAGGGCTAAAAAGGGTAAAAAATCAGCCAGTTTTACATAGCTCACTGAAAAAACAAAAAAATCTATGGCTGACAATAGAGATATGGGACTTAATCAAAGAAGAAGCTGCCAAAAAACAGTTAAGTTGTAGTGAATATGTAGAGCAAAAACTAAGAGAATGCCACGGCAGATGAATCTGCTCGTGTCAGCATTCCGCCCCGATATAAATAACAAAAGAAGTCTCAATTCATTTAATTTCTTGAGACTCGTATTTCGGGGCTACCTGCTTCCCGTGTTACTCAGGTGTAGTGCTACCGTGCGGTTCTACAATAGTCTTTGGAGCGCAAAAATTTCCCATTTCTATCTCACTCGTGCATAAGTTGATGCGTGCTTGCACCTAATTAGCAAATAAGTCTGACTCACATAATCAGGTTTTTGTAAAGTCTGCCGGGGGAAGCTTCCCCCGGCGAGCTTTACGTCAATACGATCGCCTGCGGCACTGCGCTCCGCGCAATCGCCCGATAAATGACAGCAAATTCTACAGTAGTTGATAGCCGAAGTGAAGAAAATTCTGATTTTATCAGCTAACCCACAAAATACCTCTAAGTTACGTCTGGATGAGGAAGTCAGAGAAGTTCAGGCGGGGTTGGAACGTGCAAAAAGGCGGGAGCAATTTGAAATCATTACAAAATGGGCAGTACAAGTAGACGATTTGCGACGCGCTTTGTTAGATTACGAACCGCAAATTGTGCATTTTTCCGGACATGGAACAGGGAGTGATGGTTTGGCGCTGGAGAATAACTCTCTTTGAATTGCAACTTGTCAGTACTCAATCCTTAGCAAGGTTATTTAAATTATTTAAAGACAAAGTAGAGTGTGTCTTGCTGAACGCCTGCTATAGTGAGGAACAAGCTTTGGCGATTCACCAAAACATAGATTGTGTGATTGGGATGAGTCAAGCAGTTGGCGATGCTTCCGCAGAGAGCCGCTTTTTGGGCGATCGCTACTTACAACGCCATATTTTAAAAGGATTGGGACATCCATTGGTATTGGCAATGGATGAAGTCGATAGAGTTTTTGACACCAGCTTCCGCAATGATTTCTTTGGGATGTTGCGTAGTAGGGGTAGTCGTACTGAGCTGCGACCAGGGGCAAACTAAACGGTATAGTTTAACTAAGCGACAAACAAAAGTTCCGAATTTCGTTGAGGAGTCGGAACTTGACTCATGTTCGTGACAAGCAGAATTTGGGCTCAAAGTGTTTTAGGAAAAGGTAGTATTTTCTATTTCACTTGCCAAACGGTTGAGGCGCTCCATCGATTCATCTCAATTGAAGTAGGAAAGACTACTCAATCGGTTCAAAAAAAAACAAATACAAAAGCATCAAATGTTACCATTAAACAGACCTCCACTCGATCCGTATCCACTGAGTCCCTACGTCGCTTGGGCAGGCAAGCGTAATCGTGATCCGCTCCTGGAAATGTTCAAGCAAAGGCTACCCAAAAACGAAGGTCATGTTCTAGAGTTCGCTTCTGGTAGCGGTATGCACATCAATTACTTCGCACCCCATTTTCAGCACTTAAGTTTTCAGCCCTCGGACATGAATTCTTTTGTGTTTGAAAACATTAGGCAATTGACCCAAGAGACTGAAACTAAAAACGTCCAACCGCCAATACAGCTGGATTTGAAAGAGCCGCAAACTTGGTCAGTTTTAAATGGAAAAGAATTTGATGCCATTTTCTGTATCAATCTATTCCAGGTTGCACCAATTGCCATTGCGGATGGGATGATGGAGTGTACGGCAAACCTGCTTAAAAACAGTGGCTTGTTATTCATCTACGGTCCGTTTAAAGTAGATGGCAGGTACATTACACCGTCAAATGAAGAATTTGACAGAACCCTTCTCTCCTACAAAGTACCAGAGTGGGGACTCAAGGATATCGCAGATATCACTTTCGCTGCACAAAAGCACGGGCTGGATTTGAAAGAAAGAATTGATATGCCATCTAATAATTTCACGCTTATTTACGGCTTCGCTCCAGAGGTAGGCATTCACCAGATTTATAGCAATAGCCACAGCGATTAGGACACAAGACGTAAGACATGCTCAATTGCATCTCGTAGACACTCAAACTGCTCAAGTTGTTTTCGGATACGGCTCTTGAGCCAAGACCAACACTGTTCAATTTTGTTCAGGTCAGGAGAGTAGGGCGGTAAATATAACAGTTGACAGCCTGCCTGCTCAATCAATTCCTGAATCCGTCCGCCTTTATGAAAGGTGGCATTGTCTAGAATCACTACTTGTCCTGGTGTCAGAACTGGTACTAAACAATTCTCTCTCCCTTGTCTCAAATACGAGCCGATTGCAAGCTCCCTCGACGGTAAACGGGGCGAGCAACTTGTGGTTAGACAATGCCGCAATCATATTGACCCGTCCTTGTCGCCGTCCAGATTTGAGGGCATGAAAACGCTCACCTTTGTGATTCCAACCATAGGCGTAATCGTCTCGATTATCCATACCTGCTTCATCAACATAGACCAGCATTTGATGTGCTATGTGAGTCAACTGTTTTTTGAATTCTTGCCTTTTGGCTTCGTCGCGTTCACGGTAGCCGTAAGTCTTTTTTTTCGTGTGAAACCAATTTTTTGTAATGCGCGTGAGATGGTGCGAGCGCTAATTGAGGTGTCCCATCTTGCTGCCATTTCAACTTGAGTCTGCTCACCATGCTTTTGGGCAAATTCACGAAATTTGTCCCAGTCTGTGATTTTATGTCCATTGCCAGGAGGTTTGTTGGGCTTGGCACAATAGTCTCCAGTTTCTGCCTTTCGCTGAGCGCCATAGGTCGATGGTGTTGCGACTGATATCAAATGCGATTGCCCAAAGGGCACTGCGCGGAGCGCAATCGCAGCTTCACTTTTTTTCATTCCATCAAAGAGCGATCGCTTGAATTACTTTTTGGCGCAGGTCATAACTGTAAGGCTTACGCATCTGGAAACAGCAATTGGATCAGGTGAACATCTCCTTCTATTCTATGTCCTAACAACTATGGCTATTGCTATAGGACGCGCTCCGCGCATCGCCACCTACAATAAAACCCCTCTTAGGGTAAGACTAAGCGAGGGGGTAGATGCTTTGGGGTTGTTCATTCGTTCCGACTCCTCAACGAAATTCGGAACTTTTGTTTGTCGCTTAGTTAAACTATACCGTTTAGTTTGCCCCTGGTTGCCGCTCAGTACGACTACCCCAAGTATTGCTGCTTTCATTCTCGCCTTGGAAATTAGTAAATGCACAGAAAATAACAAGTTTCAAGCGCAGTTTGGCAGTCGTGATTGGTATAAACGAGTATCAGAACAAGATTCCCAAACTACAGACGGCTAGACGTGATGCTGAGGTGCTAGCCCAGATATTAGCAGAAGAACATCAATATGATGAAGTGATTTTAATCACCGATGAAACTGAGTGTAAACCAACCCTAAAGAACTTATTAACCCTGCTTGAGGAAAGACTACCCAAAGAAATTCAGCCGACAAAAGACGACCGTTTACTCTTCTACTTTGCGGGACATGGAATAGCACGCGATAGCGATAAGGGACCTGCGGGCAGTCTCTTACCACTGGATGCAGATTTAGAAAAAAATGAAAATCTGCTCCCCATGCAGAAATTACACGACTGTTTGAGCGCACTTTCGTGTCGCCACTTGCTGGTCATTCTGGATTGTTGCTTTGCTGGAACTTTCCGGTGGTCAACTGCTAGATTAGCAACAGTGATTCCGACAGTCATCCGTAAAGAACATTACGACCGCTTTATGAAATCGAGTGCATGGCAAGCAATTACTTCTGCGGCACATAATCAAGAAGCATTAGATACTATACGTCTTTGCGATAACCGAGGAGGCATAAATCATTCACCTTTTGCTCTTGCTTTATTCAAGGCTTTGCGGGGTGAAGGAGATGTGATTCCTGCTGCTAAAAATGGCAAATCCGCAGGAGATGGAGTGATTACAGCAACAGAACTTTATCTCTACTTGCGCGACCATGTAGAAACTGCTTCTAATGAAAGTCAAACACCGGGAATATGGACTTTATCGAGACATGATACAGGCGAATATATACTTCTAGTTCCTGGTGCTGAACCGAAATTAAAACCTGCACCAAAATTAAATGAAAAAAATAATCCTTTCTTGCTGATGGAGGCTGTGTAAGACCACCTGCACGGTCTGAGTAAGGGGCAACGGTCTACGAAGTCAGAAGCCTACACCGTACCGCGGCTGTCGGTGTAGGTAGTTCACGAATGTGCAATCTGTTCTATAACTCGGATGTAGGGTAGGCACTACTAACAAGGCTTTCAAACGATGAAAATCGTTTCTGTCCAGTGCCCACCCTTATGTTATTAAGAATGGTGCAAGATGTCAGATAACAAAGAAAGTTGAGTTGCTGATTTATTGACGACATAAGCAACTGGCTTGTGAGTTTTTCTTACCTTACCCTCGTCAACAGCTCTCTTTAACCAATCCTCCAACTGTGATTGTCTTACATTCAAAGATTCGGCAAGGGATTTTGCATCCATTGGTTGTTGTAAATGATTGAGGATGAAAGGTAAAACAGCTTCATAAATGTCTTTTGGACGATATAAAACTTCTTGTGGGTGAGGATTTACGATTTCACTTTGTGAAGGTTGATCCGTAATCGTCTCTGCAATTTCTTGATGTGTCGTTTTGATTTCAGCAGTCTGTACAGATTCGATACAAGATCCAGCTGTTGCCAAAAGTTCTCTCAACGAATCATTCCAAGGTTCCACTGGAAATGGTTTTGCTCCCATGTTGTACAGTTGTTGATTACCTTCCAATATATTTGGATGCATGCGTACAAAAACCGGGATATCCTTGAACCTTTGGAGAACTTCCGCAGCACCCGCCCAAGTACCACCCTTACCCACCGACGAACTGACGACAAGGGCATAATCAGCTAAAGCATAGATATATTTGTTTCGCCCCATTGCATTACCAGTATTGAAACCTGCATCAGGATCGTAACTAGAAATCAACAGAAGTCTGCCCTCTCTGATGTTGGAACGATACTTGCTATTAACCGCCGCCTTACTCAAACTATCCGCCAGCACACCAAGAGCTGTTCCCCCAGCATCCAATACCCCCAACATTGCTGCTTGATCTACTCCCCGCGCACCACCAGATATCACCTGTATTTCTTGTGCTGCACAAGTTTGCGCCACTCTTTGAGTATAGCCAAGCCCCTCTTCATCAACATCCCGAGAACCGACAATTGCTAATCCTCCTGTAGAGAGTAGTTCCATATTGCCAACTCCGTAGATAATTGCTGGTGCTAAATGTCTCAGTCTTTGCTTGAGACGCTTGGGATAGTTCGTGTCACTTCGTCCCAACACCCACAGCCCCTGACTTGTCCACTTCTCAACTGCTAAACTCAGCATTGCACCCCGTTCTAGTAAAGCTACCAACCTGTTGGGGTTCACTTTACTATCAGTTATTTCTTGTAACTGTTGCTTTGCTGTAGTCTCAAGTAAATCTGCAGGGCGCATCTGATTTTCCCGCAACCACTCAGCTAGAAAATTATACTCACTCAGGGTTAGGGGTTGAGGTTCAAGTTGACGATTTTGTCCAAAGCTGGCACACAACAGCAAAATTGCTTGAGTATCTGGCGGTAGCACATGATTTAACATGATTTTCTAATCACCTTGACTGAATGTATTAAGTGCTAATGCCACAGGGTAAACCAATCCACAACCAGTACGACGCAAAACTGCTGCAACTATAGTCAAAGTCCAACGAGAATCAACGATATCATCAACTAAGAAAACAGAACCGTTCATTCGTTTCCAAGAATCAACCACAAAGGCACTATCCAAATTATTAGCTTGTTGGTAACTGTTGCTCATCTTTTTTTGTAACTCAGTAGCGCGAATTTTTCGCACAATTGGCATAAAGGGTATGCCTAATTTATCAGCTAGGCGTTGAGCAAAATTCGGCACAAGTTCTGGACGATTTAACGAGGGGACACAAGTTACCCACGAGGGAAAGGGCTGCGGTTGCCAACGTTGAATCATTTCAAAAGTCCCTTGCACGAGTGCATCATCAAAATGATTATCTTGATATTTCCCCTGCTTAACTAATTCTCCCCAACCTGCATCACCCCAAAGAGATAATGCTCTTCCCTCCTCTGCTTTTAAATTATTCTGAATGTTGCCAGAAAAGCCATAATTTGGCAACGCTTGTGCAGCCCATCTTTTGCGTGGTTCAATGATTTGATCACTACGACGTAAATACTGAATTGCTTGATTGACAAGCTGTATTGAGCAGGTTTCAGGTAATAAAGGTTTGCCTAAACACACGGCGCATTTGCCACAAGCATTCGGATTTGGATCATCTAACTCTGCTGCCAAAAAAGACATCAAGCATTGTTGGCTATGCATATATTCCAACATTCTAGCTTGTTCTTGACGCCGGATTTGTATGATTTTTTCAATCTTTTCTGTGTCGGGTTGATAATTGGCTGCTGTAGCATACCATTTTGAATCTTGCTTAATGACAGGAGCAGGTGATTCTAAGGACAGCAGTTTCAAAACTTTATCAATTTGCCCTCTAGAAAGATTAAGTTTTTGTTCCAATTGTGCGACAGAAAGACCATCTTCTGCTTGATTGAGAACATTTAAAACCTGCTGTGTATGGACTTGTGGCGGAAAAGCAGTTCTGATAAAGTAGTTGCTAATTTCATCGTCTTCATCACCGCTTAGAAGAATTCCGTATGCTTGGTCTACGGCTCTACCTGCTCGTCCTACTTGTTGATAATAGTGTACAACAGAACCAGGGCGTTGATAATGAATAACAAATCCTAAATCTGGTTTATCAAAACCCATTCCTAAAGCTGTCGTTGCCACTAATGCTTTGATTTGGTTTTTGAGAAGTTGGTCTTCTAATACCTCACGAGCATCACTGTCTAACTCACTATGGTAAGCTTTAGCATTAATACCTTGAGTTCTTAACCACTCAGCAACTCTGTCAGCATCTCTAACAGTTAATGCGTAAATAATACCACTTCCTGGTAATTTAGGAAGATGTTCTGCTAACCATGCCATTCTTGCTGCTGGACTCGGTATAGAAATATTTTGCAAATGCAAACTTTTTCTGGTTAAAGCACCTCTTGACACACGCAATGTGTCTCCCAACTGAGTCATAATATCTTCAACCACTCGATTATTTGCTGTAGCAGTTGTGGCAAGGGCTGGGATATTTTGAGGCAACGCTTGCAAAATTCTCACAATCCGCCGATAATCAGGGCGAAAATCATGCCCCCAGTCGGATATACAGTGAGCTTCATCAACAACAAACAAACCTATTCTTTGAGATATCGGTAAAAGAATCTTTCTCTGAAATTCGTCGTTAGCCAATCTTTCTGGAGAAATGAGCAGGATGTCTACTTTTCCTGTTAGTAACTGTGTTTGTACAAGTTCCCATTCATTTGTATTGCTGGAATTAATTGTAGCGGCTTGTACACCAATTCGTTGCGCCGCTGCAATTTGGTTTCGCATCAAAGCAAGTAATGGTGAAATCAAAAGAGTACAACCAGCTCCTTCGTCTCGTAACAAGCGCGTTGCTAAAAAATAAACTAGACTTTTGCCCCAACCAGTACGTTGAACGACAAGTAAACGCGATCGCCTCACAATTATCTCTTCAATTGCTTCCCATTGTCCAACGCGAAAATCAGCTGTTGGGTTATCAAGCGCCTGACGTAGAAGTAATAGCGCTTGTTGTTGAAGTTTTGTTGCCATAGATACACAGTGCCTGATTGTTTCTTCTGTTTTATCATTAGAAATCTCCAGAAATTAATTGTCCGTTGTCTACAACCCTTGTAGAGGCGTGCTATGGCACGTGTCTACATTGTTTTTTGGAGAGGTCTATTAGAAATAATCAGCACCAATCTGTGTTTATCTGCGTGCTTTGCTGTACATCTGCGGTTCCAAATAGCTCTAATATCAAATCCGTTTGTGTCGGAATTATTCCTCCTTGCTGTCTGGTGCGTCAAGAGCGTAGGCGTGCGGTTTTTTAATTATTCATATGACTTCTCAAACATCCTCTTAGAGACCTTCCAAATTACAGCGGTTTTCAGCTAAGGTGGGCATTGCCCATAAAAGCTTATCTAATGGGAACTTGAGATACTGGCGGGCAATGCCCACCCGAAGATTTGTGGTCTAATTATAAGAATAAGCGCTGTAAAAAATATGCAACTTTTTCTTGTGAGATGGGCTTCTAGTCCCTCCCATAAACTGGGGGGACTGGGATGCCCACCCCACTTTTAAGTAGGTCAACCTTAAAAAACATAAAACAAACCTAACCCCCCAGCCCCCTTCCCTACAAGGGGAGAGTCAAAGCCTCTTCCCTTGTAGGGGAGAGGTTTGGAGAGAGGTCTTACGTTTAATTAGGTTGACCTACTTATTAAATAATTTATTTGTTGGAAATCCCTTAGCATCAGAAACAAGCAGCATTCGTTTCTTAAAATGTAAAATAATTTACATATTTAACGACTTTATTACTTAACAATTGACTTCTGGGCTGCATGGCAGGGAACACGAGTACTGTAGGGAGTGGCACTGGATGCATGGGAGATGAGAGTAACTTGCCCCTTGCCGTTAAACACCCAACCTGTAGCAGGGACAATTTTCATGACTTCAGCTTTAGATGGTGGTTTAGCAGCGGAGACTTGTGAACGTTGCTGCTGTGATGTGGTAGCTGAAGTGCGAGTATCTGACCACACAACATCAGGACTGAGGGGTTCGTAGGGGCTGGGAGGTAAACCGCCGCGTCCGGTGATAATAAATTGATTGCGTCTTTCTCCACCTTCACTGGGGCAGCCTTGAGCAACAATTTGCTGTGAAGTCTCCACAACCTGCGCTGGTAAGGCGACAAACCCACGACTTGGGTCAATATTTGGCGTGTTTATTTGTATTCTACCGTTTATCCCCAATTCAGAACTGGCAGTAATATCATTAGTCATGTCATTCTGGGGGGTTTGTCCTTCACGGCGATCGATGCCAAAGATGCCTTGGGTCGTGATGTTAACATTACCTCCTCGACCTTTGAAAGCATTGGCGGTGATGTCGCTATTTTCTCCTGGAGTAGCGACAATCAATTTAGAGTCAATATTGATATTGCCGCCAGCGACATCTGCACCTACCTTTGAGGTGTCTGCGTTAGTGGTTATCTGACTGTTGCCGCTTAATAGCAATAAGTCCAAATCTCGGAGTGTAATATTTCCACCTTGACCAGATGCGGTTCCAGCAGAAAGTTTTCCTTGATTATCCAAACGGATAGAACGGGCTTGTATCTGAAGGTTGCCTGCATTCCCTGATCCTAAACTTTCCACAGTGACTTGCGCTCCATCGCGCACAGTCAACTGCCCTGTGGTCATCGTCAAAGATCCCGCATCGCCGCTACCCCGAGTTCGAGCAAACAAGCCACTCGGTGGCTGACCATTTGGTCCTGTTCCGACTAGTTCCACAGAATCTGAGGCGCTTACTGTCAGAGTCCCTCCCTTGCCCTGGCTACCCCTACCAGTACCAGCTGTTACCTGTGCTCCATCTTGGACAATCAATTGCCGAGTGTTAATCGTCAAAGAACCCGCATCTCCTTTACCTAAAGTTTGAGTAAACAAGCCGCTAGGAAACTCACTATTTACAGAGGAAGTTCCACTGAGTTTTACAAAATCTGAGGCGGTCACTTGCAATGTTCCGCCTTTACCTCGGTTATCACTACGAGTAGTAGTTGATACGTTTGCCCCATTCTCGACAATTAACTTGCCTGTGGTAATCGTCAAATTGCCGGCTGCGCCTTGACCAGAAGTCTCTGTGAACAAAGCACTGGGACTACCAATTGCATCAGTTCCGCTCAATTGCACAGAGTCAGACGCTCTCACCGTTAAATTTCCCCCAGACCCTGTAGCAAAAGTAGAAGCTCTTACCAGTGAGCCATCTTTAATAGTTAACTGCTCTGCTTGGATAGAAATTCCTCTGCCGTTTTGACTTCCTAAAGTGTCTGCAACAAGTTTTGACCCATCAGTAAGCGTGACGCGCCTTCCGTGTACCTGAATATCACCGCCGCCCTCACCATTGACATTGACTAGAGCTAAATTCCTCAGAGATACATCTGCTAGCGCTACGTCATTAGGAAAACTTAAGGGTTGGTTGTTGCTATCAAGGTTCAATCCTACCGTTCCTGCTCCAAGTATTCCTCCTAGAGCGATTTGACCACCTTTAGCTTGTAGGAATCGCCTATTCGATCCGCCTTCTAGGGTTACATTGCCCCCTACCAAAGCTATAGTTTTACCAGGCGGTACCGCTATTGCCCCCTGCATCAGAATGTCTCCCCCTGTCTTTCCAAATTGCAGACCAAGCGGGACACTGACCGTCAGCAGAGGAGTTGTTTGGGGAGCAGTTGCACTGAACTGGGTACCATCGGCAAACTTGATTGAGCTAGCTGTACTAGCTACAAACGAACCACCCAAGCTTAATACGGCATTTGGTCCAAAAACGATGCCATTGGGATTAATCAAAAATACATTGGCATTAGAAACAGCAGGATTACCGTCGATAATCTGGAAAGTCCCAAGGGTGCCCAAAATCTTAGATATGTTACTACCCGTCACCCTAGTTATGATATTCTGAATATTACTGTTGGGACTCCTGAAAAAAGCTGCTCGTCCTTCACTGACGTTGAGTTCCTGAAAACTGTGAAACAGATTGCTACCTCGCTGTGCCCCACCTGTCAGCACTTCAGTAGAACCACTAAAAGAGTTCGGTTCAACACGAGAACTTTCAGTTCCTAGGGTATTATCAGGAATGATGACGCTTTGGGCAACGGCACAATCTCCAAAAGCAAAGGCAATTGCCCCACCAATTGCTAAACGAATTGCTATCCCCACTTGCCAACCACAACCGTTCCAGCTTTGAGACATATCAGAATTTACCTCTTATCAAAAATCAGCAGTCCAGTGAAGTATAGCCACCTTTTCGGATGAATATAGCGGTTTTCGTTTGAATGAACTACAAATTAACTAGTGTTCACACTGATTCTCCCTACAAGACGGGGGAAGACACCACAGGAAAAACTTTTATTTATTGTCCATCTGTGGTTCTTATTTCTTGATGTATTGCACTCAACCCCCGAACCCCAACAAAAAGCAGACAGCAGGATGTCAACAGTATTGACCACAAGTAATTTTCACTGAGCAGGTAGATTAGGGTACCGCTGTATTACCTTTGGAGCATACAGCTGTAGTTGCTGTGTTGAGTTTGGAGCCAGCCGTTCCAGCTTCTGTAGTGTTTCTGGTTCGAGCTGCTGAAGCTTCTGTATTGCCTGTGGATCGTCCTGCTGTAGTTGCTGTATTGCTTGTGGATAAAGCCTCCACAGTTCCCGTATTTTTTCCCATATAGACGCTGATGGTTGAGGTTGATGAGGCCCAATTGCAGGTGGTTCAATTAAACATACTTCTCCAGGTAGACAAGGGGTTTGTGCCAAGGTGTACCCCCCACTAGAGGCGATCGCCCCACCAATCATCAAGGCACCCACTAGCCTAAATTTCCACCACCCTTGCAAACGAACTTGAGTCATATTAATTTGGTCTCCTCCAAATATTTAAGTATTTTTACTTAGAAACGAATGAAAGTTTATTAAAAGTCGCGTTAATACTCAGTGATAACATAGTAAATTTATAGAAACCAATATTTTTGATTTAAAAAAATAATTATGTTGCCGTCACACCCTGGTCTAGCTGGTTTGCTTGAAGCTTACCTGACACTTTGCCGCTTCTGCAATCGTCCAAGCTGGTTTCTGATTGGCATTGTCCTGATTCTTTGATTTGGTCGTTGAGTCGGAATTGTGATTCTTTGATTTGGTCGTTGAGTCGGAATTGTGATTCTTTGATTTGGTCGTTGAGTCGAAGGAAAAGCCCGTGGATTAGGACTATGAGGCTGATGTGAAAGTGTTTGGAGGACACATAGTTGTCCAGGTAGACAAGGGGTTTGTGCCAAGGTGTACCCCCCACTAGAGGCGATCGCCCCACTAATCACCAAAGCACTTACTAACCTAAACTTCCAGCACCTTTGCAGATGAGCTTGAGCCATACAATTTAGTCTCCCTAAAACGCTTGGGTAGTTTTACCGTTTAGAGCAGATTAAAGCTAAGGTCTGTCTGCAAATTCGGTAATTAGGCTAATTTAGGTCTGACGCAAAGACGCATACGTTAAAGGAACGCAATGGATTAACTTGGTGTCAGAGTTTCAATTTTGCAGACACGCCGTAGTTAAACTTGGGATTTTACTCTATGAAAACACAATATACTTATGCAATCTAAAATTCTTTACGAAACAAAATAATTAAAGAGAAAAGACACTTGATGTGAGAGGTCGGACTTATCCCCATACATAAGTGTAGGGGCTTGCGTCCAACCTTTTACACTTTTCCTTTTACACTTTTCTAGATTCTGGTCGTCAAGGATAAAGACCGCGATCGCTCAGCGCTTGAGCAACACGACCAACCCCTAGCGTATAAGCTGCTAACCTAAGGGGAATTTGCCGAATCTGAGATTGTTGAATAACTTGCCGATATGCTTGCACCATTAAGTATTCTAATTCTTTATTAACGCGCTCCTCATCCCAAAATACGTAGGAAAGACCTTGTACCCACTCCAGATAACTGACAACGACACCACCAGCATTTGCCAAGATGTCTGGTAAAACCGTTATACCCCTTGCCTCTAGCGCCTGGTTTGCCAAGAGAGTCACTGGACCATTAGCCGCCTCTGCAACTATGCCGGCTTGCACTTGATTCGCATTGTCTTCAGTGATCTGGTTCTCCAAAGCTGCGGGAATCAAGACATCGCAAGGCAAAGTCAGTAAGTCTGCGTTGCTAATTGGGGTTGCTTTCGGGAACCCAACAACACTCTTGCGGTTTTCGGCAGCATAAGCTTTCAAAGCTAGGATATCTAGACCATCTTCAGAAAAGACTCCCCCAGAACCAGTAGAGACAGCTATCACTTTCGCTCCTGCTTGGTGTAGCAATAAAGCCGCTGCACTCCCTACATTCCCGAAACCTTGGATGGCTATTCTCGTTCCCACCAGTGATTTACCTTGGTCTGCCAGCGCCTCGCGGACAATCAACATTGCACCGCGTCCGGTTGCCATTTCCCGTCCCCGCGAACCACCTATAGAAATCGGCTTACCAGTGACAACCCCAGGCACAGCATGACCGACATTGACAGAGTAAGTGTCCATCATCCAAGCCATCTCACGGGCAGAAGTCCCCATATCTGGTGCTGGAATATCTATCGAAGGACCGATATCTTTAATCAACTCGCTGGTGTATCGACGAGTGATGCGTTCTAGTTCACCAACGCTGTAGCGCTTCGGGTCTAAAGCAATACCTCCCTTAGCACCACCGTAGGGAATACCCAAGAGCGCACATTTCCAGGTCATCAGCATTGCTAGGGCTGAAACTTCGCGCAATGTCACCGCCGGGTGGTATCGAATACCACCTTTATAGGGACCTAAAATATCGCAGTGCTGTACCCGATGTCCAGCCAAAACCTGCACTTCTCCGTCATCCCGCTTTACAGGAATGGAAACTGTGACCACCTTGCGCGGGTGACTGAGAACCTCCAAAAGACCTTGGTCTAGGTTCAATTCTTTTGCCGCTTGTTCTAGGTAACTACAGGCTTGGTCATATGGGCAAATATGCGCAGGAGTTGGAGCCTCCAGCGATCGAACAGACGATGAAAGCATAAGATTTTTTTCTCTTCGCGGTCTTTGCGCGAAGACTATGAAAGTATAGAGTTTTTCTATTCGCGGTATCTTCGCGAACTAGATGTGTATGCCTAGCCTAACCTTTTTTCTAAAAAAAGATAGTAATTTTGTAAATTTCGTTACAGTTTTATTTTTGCTTTGCATGTCCAGTGTTCCAAAAATGCAAAGCTGAGAATATCATGGCAAGCTGAAAAATAAGTCGGTTTTGTGTTAAGTGAGGCACAACAGCAATGACAACCACCCATGTTAAGCGATCGCTACCTTTACCCCCCGGCAGCTTTGGTTTGCCCTTGATTGGCGAAACAATTGGCTTTTTGCGCGATCCAAACTTTGTTGACAAGCGATACAAGCGATATGGATCAATTTTCAAAACCCATGTATTTGGGCGTCCCACAGTATATATGCTTGGAGCGGAGGCAAACCGCTTTTTGTTAACCAACGAGAACCAGAATTTTTCTATTAGCTGGCCCTATAGCACCAAGGTTTTGCTAGGACCAGCGTCTCTATCGGTACAGACAGGTGATGTACACCAAAAGCGACGCAAACTGCTATCGCAAGCCTTTCAACCTAGGGCGCTGGCAGGGTATGTCTCCTCAATGGCGGACATCACCCGCAGCTATTTGCACAAATGGGAGCGCCTAGAGACGTTGAAGTGGTATCCAGAACTGAGAAAATATACCTTTGATGTTGCCTGCAAGTTACTTGTAGGAACGGATGCCGCTGCCGATAGCCATTTTGCAGAGTTGTTTGAGGAGTGGTGTGAGGGTCTATTTACCATTCCTGTACCGTTACCTTGGACGAAATTCGGTCGAGCGCTGCGTTGTCGTCAGCAGCTTCTGAAGCGTATTGAGGAGATAGTGCTAAAGCGTCAACAGCAGCCTTCTTCCAGTCAAGATGCCTTGGAACTACTGTTGCAAGCGCGTGATGAGGATGGGAATAGCTTAAGTGTGCAAGAGCTGAAAGACCAAGTGCTACTGTTACTCTTTGCAGGTCATGAGACTTTGACATCAGCACTTGCCTCTTTATGTCTGCTGTTAGCGCAGCATCCGGAAGTTCTAGCAAATGCCCGTGCAGAACAACAGCAACTGGGGTTTGAAGAACTGTTGACGCTGGAACACTTGAAGCAAATGACTTATTTGGAGCAAGTCCTTAAGGAAGTCTTGCGAGTTATTCCCCCGGTTGGTGGTGGCTTTCGGGAAGTCCTGAAGCCGTGTGAGTTTAATGGTTACTTAATTCCCCAAGGTTGGTCTGCCCTCTACCAAGTTGGTAGGACACATAAAGACAGCAGTGTATATACTGAGCCAGAACGCTTTGACCCCCAACGCTTTATCCCAGAACGATCTGAAGACAAAGCCAAACCCTTTAGCCATATACCCTTTGGTGGTGGCGTACGAGAATGTTTGGGCAAGGAGTTTGCCAAGCTAGAGATGAAGCTGTTTGCAGCGTTGTTGATACGGGAGTATGAGTGGGAACTATTGCCTGAACAAAACCTGGATATGATTATGATACCCACACCCCATCCCCGCGATGGTTTGCGGGTGAAGTTAAGTCGAACCGCTGGAACGACTGTTTCTACGAATTCTCAAAAGTAGAACTACATATTGTTCCTAGTACGCACGCTATGTGCTTACTAAGAATACACGTCAATGCAGTAGGGGCACAGCAATGCTGTGCCCCTACCATGTGTAGTTTATCTAAATGAAAAGCGCTGTATTATCAGACAAACCGACCACTAGACTCTTTGCGTCGAATCCCAATCACTGCTGAACGTGGTGGTCCCTCAAGATTACCCTCAACATTACTGGGCCAGTTACTGCCACGCGGTAGACTGCGTTGTTGAGTAAACAAAGTGCCATCCAAGTTCAATATTTCAATCTCTCGGCTCAGGGTTTGCTGAGGGGTGAATGGAACCTCTTCACCAGGGTGCTGTACAGAAATAATCAGCGTATCCCCAACGAAAGTAGGTCCGGTTAACTCGCAACGCGGTGGTCCATAAGCAAAGGGTACTACTTCCCCAGCATCAGGACCACTAGTAGGAATGAAGAACAGCCAGTTATTGCCAAAAACTCCAATCAGGCTAGAAGTCGCAACATTGAAATTAGAATCATCCTGGCTGGGCGAATTAGCACCCACTACCCTATGGTCTATCCGTAATGGTTCTGGGTTAGCACCTGTGGTGAAACCATTGTGAGCTTCCGTAGACATATCAGTGACGCCCCAAATATTACCCTGGCTATCAAATGCCAAGTTATCTACGTTAGCAAAGCCATTTCCAGGTTCTGCCGCAGCTTCTCCACCTTTGGCAAATCGCTCCCAACGGAAGGTTGTCCCTGTGCTATCTTGGCTATCTTCGATAATCTTAAAAAGTTCGCCTGAAGGTTGTGCGGCATTGACAGCAGCACTGTATTTGGAAACTACAAAGATTCGAGAATCAGGATATCCATCTCCTGATGGCGCACCGTCTGTGTAGGCGATAAAGACTTCTCTGGGATTTCTGGGGTTGATTTCAATATCCTCAGGACGAGCAGTCGGCGTTCCTCCGGCTAGATTGGCAGCTAAAAAAGCATCAACCAGCACTGCACCCTGACTAGTGTAGAAATCTGATAGCTTCTTACCTTGGTAAGCAGGCAGAGCTTCAGCCTCACCGTAAGAAGTCACAGCCCCAGTTGTTTGATTAGTAACCTGGGTTATTGTGACAGTAATTGACCCGCCATTTGAAGTTTGTCCTGCAATACCACTGCGTCTTGGTAGACGGGTATTACCTCCATTAGAAGCCCTGCCCAATGCTGCAACTTCCACAGAGGCAAGAGTTGATGGTGGAATCGGATTGGTGGGAGTATTTAAGTTTAGGGGAATCCATTCACCCGTACCGTCAGCATTGTAACGAGCGACATACAAAGTACCGTCTTCAAATAAACGGCTGTTGTTTTTATCAGTGGGAGAAGTCACTGTACCAGAACTAACAAACTTCCAAGTATGACCTCCACGTCGGTCATCACCCAAGTAGCCCACTAATGGTCTTCCAGATTCCGCACGCACAGCGATATTTTCGTGGCGGTAGCGACCCAAAGCAGTGTGTTTGCGAGGGCGGAAAGAAGGATCAGCTGGGTCAAGTTCCACCATATAGCCGTATTTTTCACCAACCAAGCCAAACGCAGCTCCTGTGGTGCCTTCGATGTAGCTTGTCTGGGTACCGTTGGGGTTGACATTTTCTTGAACTCCAACGAAGGAACTTGTACTTGCTTGGAAGTTTTCCTCAGCAGTCAAGATGGTTCCCCAAGGAGTTGTACCACCAGAACAGTTGAATCCTGTGCCGATGATTCTGTTACCCAGTCCATCAGAACTAAGATTGAAGACTTGGGTAGCAGCTGGTCCAGTACCAATGAGATAATTTTCGTCTCCTTTCTGGTAGTTTCTAGAACCCCAAGAGGTGACATCTTTGTATTTATCACTGCGCTGGCTGTTGATTGCTAAACCGGAAAGCCCGTGGATGCGTCGGTTTTTGGAGTCACGAACAACCGCAAAGCGTCCACTGCGGTCTGGGCGGGCAATCCTCACCACAGAACCACCGATGTTGTACATAAATTCACCCAAGAGTTCGATACTCGTTCTGTCTTCTGGTAAATTTCGTCCAATAATTAGGGGGTAGGATGTGGGGAATCCTCCTAGACCACTATCAGTTGTGAAACCAGGTACAGTCGTAGAAAATGGGTAAGAGATGTATTCGTGATTGTTCCAAAGGTAGCCGTCGTTGGGGTTTCTGCCATCGACGGGAATAAAGCTTGTGTAGTCGCTGTTGTAGCCAAAGTAATCTTCTTGGTTGGGGAAGACGCGATCGCCCCAACGCACAATCACATACCGTTCATATTCTGGCGGTACCACAACGTCATCAAGCACGTTATAGTCACTTAGCCCTGCATTAGCAGAGGGTTCTAATACGCTTCCCTGGTCAATTCCTGTTGGTAAGTAACTTTTTTGCTGTGTGTAAATCGGTAAAGGATGAGGCAAACGCACTGGCGTAAATTTCAGGGGTGCAACTGCATCAGCAGCAATTGTCCTATTACCGCCAAAAAGTTTATCCCCAAAAGCAGGAGCTAGCACAGTTGCACCAGCACTCGCTCCGAAGAAAGCCAGTAGCTGCCTACGTGTAAATTTGGACATTGAATTTCCTCTTTATTAGAAATACTTAAAATCAATACCCTCAAAATCTTTTTTGCTATTCATCTGCCCAAGATGCATAGCAGCAAACATGACAATATTTCGACTCTTGTTAGCCAATAAATTAAATAATATTCAGAGATTAATCAGCATTAAAAAATCCTATTCATGAGTAGAGTCAAAGATAGTTTATCACCCTTTTGTACTAAAAAATATCAATTTGATTTCTAAATATGTCCGTATAGCTTTTTCTTACACATCATCCAATAGATATATTTGTCAACTACTTCAAAAGTCCTATATTCTATTTTTTACTATTTTTTATCTATTTGTTAAAAAATAGTTAATCTCTTGTTAACCTAAGCGTTATTTAACTTAAGATATATAGAAATAAAAAGGACATTGTTTACAAAAAAATCTTATAAATACTCTAGGAAACAGCAGCATTGAAAGTTTGAAGAAGAAGTCAGAAGACAGAATTCAGAATTCAGAATCAATTGGATGGGGATTCAAACCCCAACCAATTGTAGACACCGTGTAGACGGTGGGGATTTAAACCCCTTTACTCATCCGCCAGTCGTACAGGAGCCATTCTGACTCCTGACTCCTGACTCCTGAGTTCTTTTGTTAAAGTAAAAACTAAGGAGTTACCGATGAAGAAAGTTTTTTCGACTGCTGTTACTATCTTGGTAAGTTTTGCCTTACCTACTACCGCTGAAGCTGCAATTATCAATGGTAACTTTGAAAATGGCTTAGAGAACTGGCAAACATTAGGTGAATCAAGAGTCGAGACCTCAGCTTTTGGCAGCGGCTCAGTAGAAGGAAATTTTCAAGCTTTTCTATCAACGGCTTTCAACGAAGTTGTTGGCGTTGATGGAAATGGAAGAGAAATTCGAGGAGGAAATGCAGCTCCAGCCACTTACATAACTGGCATAACTCAAAATTCCTTAGAAGGATTTTTGGGTGTATCGCAATTCTTTGGAGATAACTCTCTAGCAGAAGCAATTGAGGGTTCTGCTATCAAGCAAACCTTCACAGCAAATGCAGGACAGAATCTATCATTTTCTTGGAACTTCCTCACAAATGAGTCGGTAGGCAATAATGCTAATCAAGATTTTAATGATTTTGCTTTTGCAACCCTAAGTAATAACTCTCAAAACTTATTCTTCCGATTAGCTGATACCAGCACAACATTTTTAGCTAGCGGTTCCAATACCAGCTTTTTTGAAGAAACGGGATTTAAAACTTTTTCCTACACCTTACCAACTGATGGAGAATACACTTTAGGTATTGGGGTTGTAGATGTCGGTGAACGAACAGTTATTTCAGGGCTACTTATTGATGGGGTTGGGGCGCAAGCTATTCCTGAAACAAGTTCAACAGTGAGTTTCCTGCTTGTAGGAGCTGTAGGAGCAGTTTCTGTCCTCAAGCGCAGGCGAAGGAAAACTCTCAACGTATCCGTTCAGAGGGGAGTAAGCAGCAAGTAACATTTGGTCAAAGCCGATGATAGTTCCTGGGGGCTTTCATCTCCGGCTTAAAAGGGTGGACTTTTCAGCCATCCTTATAAACTATCTACTCTTTAGCTTGCTCAAGCTCTCTTATCCATGCCTCATATTTAGCTGCTTCATCGGATTTTCCTTGCTGACGGGAATCTTCTGCCAACATTCTCCACACATCTATCAACTCTCGTCTGTTTTGTGCAAAATTAATCGTGTCAATGTGCGCGATTTGATTCTGAACCTTCTCGGCTCCCGCTTGATCACCTTTTTTCACATAGCATTCTTCAGCTTTTTTCAGGAGTTCCAACGCTTGTGACTTAGTAGGGGCGGTTTGTGCAAAGCCATAGAAAGCTTCTGGTTTATATGGAGTATCGCTACAATCTTTCTCAGTAATTCGAGAAATTCTGCGTTTATTCATGTTTTCTGAGGGATTGGCAAACGTGTTAGAAGAAATGCCAACAATCCCCACAACTACTAGAATTGCAGCAACCATTACGTTCTTGTTCATATGTTTTTCACCTCAAATTAGGTAACTGGTACAGAAGCGGCAAAGTTACTACCAAGCGCCAAGATAATTCTAAAAACAGTCGTAGCTGTGTAGATGTGCTTTTACTCATTGAGTGACCATTTTTGTATCATAAAGTGCCTGAAGAGCAAGCTGATTTAACCGCATCCAAGACACGAAACGCCGAAAAAATTGTATAAATTATGACTTTAATTTGAATTTGTGAAGCAAAATGCGAACACGAGTCACTTCGCTCATTGTTCAACTCATATATTGTACCAAGAAAAATTGATAAAAATTTAATACTCAGTATAAAAGCAAAAGTCCTTAATTTAACGAGAAAAGCCAATAAAAATTTTGTAGCTTTATCCCGCATCTTTGTCGCTTCTACGGGTTTCTACCCGTAAATACAAGAACTGAGCCAAAAAACTTTTAACTAAAAGTGAGTTCAGTAAATTGAAGCGGTTAAGTAATATTTTGCTGCTCATACAAACCGCCATAAGTATCAATCATCGAAGCATCAAAGGGGAAAGTTGTGTAGCAAATGATGCTAGACAAATACCCATTTTCCACCGCTTCTAATGTGCTTAGATGATACAAATTTTTCATGCCATAATAGTAATCGGGAATTATTGGCTATTTTTGCCACACTAAGGTCAACAACGCAACGTGACTTGCCAACGCACTACACTTAATGTATCAGTGACGCGTGAACCCAAGCAATTTATCGCCTCACTCGTACGGTTAGGCAAGTACAAGTTGACAAGCGAAGTCGTCCGCGAATGGCTGCGGCTACTCCAGCCGCAGGTACAGTGCCGAACTCCCATAAGCGAAATGCTCAAGAATGATCTGAAGGAGAAAGGGCACTTATGAAGGACGAGCATCAATCAAACCCCTTTCCTGGACCAGGTGAGATGAGGGCACGTATGCGTGCTTTCGACTGGGCAAGTACAAGAGTTGGTCCTGTGGAGGAGTGGTCGCAAAGCCTTAAAAGTAACGTCAAAACCCTGCTTGCGTCACGGTACCCGATGATTCTGATCTGGGGTTCCAATTTTATTCAGTTCTACAACGACGCTTATTCTAAGCTCATCGGTGACAAGCATCCTGCCGCTCTCGGTACCGATATTAGAATTACGCTCGCCGAGGCGTGGGACACCCTTGGTCCGATGATAGACGAGGTCATGGCAACCGGCGAAGCGAACTGGGTTGAAGCACAGATGCTTGTCTTGGAACGAGCAGGATATCGTGAAGAGTCCTACTTCAGCCTGTCTCACGCCCCTGCTGAGGACGATTCGGGGCAAATTGTCGGTATGTTTTGCGTTTGCAGTGAGGTTACGCAGCAGGTTTTGGGCGAGCGGCGGTTACGACTGCTTCGGGATCTGGCATCGAAAGCAGGCGAGACGCGGAGTGTAGAAATGACGTGCCAGGACGTAGCAGGAGCGATCGCAGAACACCCGCTTGATGTGCCGTTTGCGCTGATTTACCTGCGTGAGCCAGATGGAAAAACTCTCACACTCCGCTCTTGTGTACAGATGCCGGAAGGAGAATTGCTTAGCCCAGTTTCTTTTGATATTACAGCACCAGGAACAGATGTATGGTCGCTGGCACAAGCAGCGGCAGGTAAAACTGTTTTTGTTGAAGGTGTGGAGCAGTATAGTTTACTACCAGGCGGTCCTTGGAACGAACCTACCCGTGCTGCTCTTGTGATGCCGATCGCTTCATCAAGTCAGACAGCGACTCTTGGGGTTCTGGTTGCTGGAGTCAGTCCTAACCGAGCGATCGACGAAGGCTACAGATCTTTCTATGAACTGCTTGCGGCTCAAGTATCCGTTGCTGTGCGTAATGCACAGGCGTACGAGGAGGAGAAGCGGCGGGCTGAAATGCTTGCCGAAATTGACCGGGCAAAAACCGCCTTTTTTTCCAACGTCAGTCATGAGTTCCGCACCCCGCTCACTTTGATGCTGGGTCCTTTGGAAGACGCGCTTTACGACCCGCAACTACCATCACCTCAGCGAGAGCGCATTGCCGTTGCTCACCGCAATAGTCTAAGACTACTGAAACTTGTCAATACGCTTCTTGACTTCTCGCGTATCGAAGCCGGTCGAATGCAAGCGGTGTACGAGCCTACAGATTTGGCGGCGCTGACGACGGATCTTGCAAGTGTATTTCGGTCTCTGATCGAGAAGGCAGGGTTACAATTGGTGGTAGATTGTCCGCCCTTGAACGAGCCAGTTTATGTAGACCAGGACATGTGGGAAAAAATTGTCCTTAACCTACTCTCAAACGCTTTCAAATTCACGCAACAAGGTTACATTGCGGTTCGCCAACGTGTGGTTGGGGAGAACATCGAGCTTCAAGTCGAAGACACAGGTAGCGGTATTCCTGAGTCTGAGCTTGGTAACGTGTTTAAGCGGTTCCATCGCATTGAAGGAACCCAAGGTCGAACGCATGAAGGCTCTGGGATAGGTCTTGCGCTTGTGCAAGAACTTGCCAAACTTCACGGTGGTAGTTTACGCTTAGAAAGCGTTTACGGTCAAGGAAGTACTTTTACGATCTCAATTAAGCGAGGCAAGCAGCACCTCCCCTGCGACCGAATTGCAAGTGAACGCACACTGACCCCTACAGGCATTCGAGCCGACGCATTCGTTGAAGAAGCGCTGCGGTGGTTACCCGATGATATGCACGACGTGGAACCATCGGAGATCCATGAAATGCAGGGATCGCGACCTCGGGTACTTCTAGCAGACGACAACGCAGATATGCGTGAGTATGTGCGAAAGCTTCTGAGTACAGAATATGAAGTTGTTGCTGTGGCAGACGGCGAAGCAGCACTGGCTGCGGCAGATGAACAGGTGCCAGATTTGGTGCTGAGCGATGTGATGATGCCGAAACTCGATGGGTTCGGGCTTGTTGCCCAGCTTCGCAGTGACGAGCGTACACGTTCTGTACCAATCGTGCTTCTTTCGGCTCGTGCGGGTGAAGAATCGCGTGTCGAAGGACTTGAGACAGGAGCAGATGACTACCTGGTGAAGCCGTTTAGCGCTCGAGAGCTTTTAGCTCGTGTAAAAGCAACCTTGGAAACAGCTCGGCTGCGGCAGGAAGCTGCTCGCTCCCGCGTGGAGGTTGAAGCGGCTCAGGAACGGGCAGCCATTCTCGAACGAGTCACCGACGCCTTTTATGGTCTTGACCGTCAGTGGCGATTTACGTATGTGAATCGGCGATGTGAGGAGTACCTCGGCAAAACACGCGAAGAGTTGCTGGGGAAAGTCGTGTGGGAAGTATTCCCTATGGCAGTTGGCTCGCCGTTTGAAGAGCAGTATAATCGAGCCGTGGACGACCAGGTAGCGGTACACTTTGAGGTCATGTCTCCTTTCTCCAATCAATGGCAGGAAGTGCACGCTTACCCCTCTGCTGACGGGCTTTCAGTTAACTTCCGTAACATCACTGAGCGCAAGGAATTGGAGGAGCGACGCGAGGCGCTTTTGGAAAGCGAGCGAGCAGCTCGTGCAGAAGCAGAGCGAATTGCACGTCTGAAGGATGAATTCTTAGCAACCGTTTCCCATGAACTGAGGACACCGCTGAACGCAATCCTTGGTTGGTCTCAGCTTTTGCGTAAGAAAACGCTTGGTCCTGCGGAATTGAGAAAGGGGCTTGATACCATTGAGAGAAACTCTCGAGCGCAAGCACAGATTATCGAAGACCTTCTCGACATGAGCCGAATCATTTCGGGCAAGCTTGAACTTAACATTAAGAATGTCAATCTTCGCTCAGTGATTGAAGCGGCGATCGAATCTCTCCTTCCCAGTGTGCAAGCGAAGGACATACGGCTTCAAACAGTTTTTGATGTCCTTCCTGGTTCCATAAATGGTGACCCAGGGAGACTCCAACAAGTCGTGTGGAACCTCCTCTCTAATGCCATCAAATTTACCCCTAAAGGTGGAAGAGTGCGGGTGTCGCTTGAACAGGTGAACTCATATGTTGAGTTAATGGTAAGCGATACAGGTCAGGGCATAAAGTCTGAGTTTTTGCCATACGTTTTCGACCGTTTTCGGCAAGCAGATTCTTCTACAACACGAAAGTTTGGCGGTTTGGGGTTAGGTCTTTCAATTGTCAAGCAACTCGTTGAGCTTCACGGAGGAAGCGTACAAGCAACAAGCCCTGGAGAGGGACAAGGAGCAACGTTTACTGTGATGCTTCCGCTTGCTTTAAAAGAAAGCGAGAGTGATGAGCAAGCAGTTGAACAAAGTTTTGATGCTCACACGCTAATGACAAGCGAATGTATCCAAAAGAACCTTGAATATACGAAGGTTCTCGTAGTAGATGATGAAGTCGATGCTCAAGAGTTGCTAAAGAGACTTCTTGAAGAGTGCGGAGCTAACGTGCTTACGGCTTCCTCGGCAGATGAGGCACTTGAGCTTGTACAAAGTTACAAACCTAATGTAGTAGTCAGTGACATTGGTATGCCGGGAAAAGACGGGTATGATTTTATCCGCACACTACGAGGGCTTCCATCAGATATGGGAGGAAATATTCCGGCTGCAGCAGTCACCGCTTTTGCTCGTTTTGAGGATCGAATTCGTGCTTTGCGCTGTGGTTACCAAACGCACGTTGCTAAGCCAATCGAGCCGGCAGAACTGATTGCGGTTGTTGCATCTCTGGCTGGTCGTCATGGCTAATACATTTATGTTTACCCCAAGTTAGAGGTCTGGTTTTTGCAGCCATCTGGCGACCATACCCGCCAAAACTCCACCTAAAATTGGGAACACGATGAAAATCCAAAGTTCACCCAGCGCCCAACTGCGAGTGAAGATAGCGGTAGCTAACGAACGCACGGGATTGACACTTGCATTTGTCACGGGAATGAGGATAAGATGCGCTCCTGTGAGTGCTAAGCCTGTGGGGATGGGTGCAGAAAGCCTTCTTGAATGAGAAGATGTGACGCTCAAGATGACCAGCACAAAGCCAAAGGTCACGACAAATTCGGCTAATGCACAAGCCCACCAGCTATACTGACCAGGGGAGTGAATGCCAACCCCATTAGAACCAAAGTTCGCTGCTGTTGTAAACTCAGGTTTGCCCAAGCAAATCAAAAACAGGATAGTAGACCCCCAAATTCCGCCGACAACCTGACCCCCGATATACGGCAAAACGTCTCGCAAAGGAAACCGATTAGCTACCCAAAAACCAATTGTGACTGAGGGGTTGATGTGACATCCGCTGATATGACCAAAAGCATAGGCAGCAGTCAACAAGCTTAAGCCAAAAGCGATCGCCACCCCAGTAACTCCAACCCAAGGTACTGCACCAGAGATAACCGCAGTACCCACGCCCATCAGAACCAACCAAAGTGTACCTAGAGCTTCCACAAAACATCGTTTTGCTAACGAGTAATGATTCATCACAGACGTCCAGATCTGTTTCTACTACAGTTCACCATATCTGGCTCGACGCGATTGATAGTTATGGACATATTAACCCGCCGTTGCAGGTTATCAAATACAAATTTAGTAAGTCAAGAGTTTCCACGCTTGACGCTTAGAGTCAAGCTTTCGCCGCACCTGTGATGTATCTACCTGTGGCATATGCAACTCCACTAATTCCACTGTTTCCCGAACCAGTTCTTGAAGTGCATTAGCTGCAGAATATGTGGGTGTATGAAACAGGCTTTCAAGCCTTAAGGATAAATTATCGGGAACAATATTCATTTTTTCGATAAATTTGCCCATTCTTTTAAACTGAAATGTTGAGTAATACAATCGGTTCAGCCCGGAAAGAACCCCAAGAATGTTTTGTGCAGCTTCAACGAGTATCTGATGCTGCCACAATGTAGCATCCCGTGTTGCAAAATAGTCTTGTTGCAAACCCCAAAGAGGGAAAAACTGTAAATGCTTTTCTACCATCGCCTGTGCTAGTGCGTCTGGGTAGTTAGCGGCTATGCTCTGCCATTTTTGGATTAATTCTTCCCCGTGCAAGGGAATGCAGATGAGAATTCCAGACAATGCTTTTTGCATGGGGGAGGTAACATCAAGCTCAGTCAAAATGGTTGCCATATCCTGCTCCCACGTAGCTATAGTTGTGTGACCAATTTGGCATTCTACACCGTTGACAAAATAAGCCTCTACTAAAGCGCCATAACTCCTGTCACCGAGAAACCAGATGCGCTCTGAGCCGTGATTTTGCAGACGTGCAATTTCTAGTTCTTCTTCAGATGGGAGTTCTTCATAATAAATGCTCATGTCTATATCTGAGTAATAATCACACTGCCCTTCAGCAGCAGAACCTGTAACCATTGCTGCTTTTGCTTTAGGGTTAGTGATATAAGCCTGAACATTGTGTTTTGCCAGTGCCAAGAGATAACTGCTTGCAGATTTCATCTCTTCAATGTGTTACATTACGCTTTTCAATTAAGTACAATGCACGAGGATTGTAGGGAATAGCATTGCTGTACCCCTACTCGTGGTGTAGGCACCGCCAGAACCGCTATAATAGCTGCTGCCTATAATGTCAAAATTAAGACATTAATCTCCTATACGTTTGCTTTCTTTACCAGCTAACGAAGAAATCACAAAAAGCACTCAGAGGTAAAATTCCCATGTAAACCATAGGGAACATGATGCTTCAGATGCAGCCGTGCTATCGGTTCCTTATCAAAATCTTTTGCATCCAAAATCACCACATCTGAGCGATGGTACTGGGAGTCATAAACCAAAGCCAGCACCCAGCCATCATCTTCACTTTGGGAGTTGGGACGTGGTACAAAAACTGGCTCGCTAACAAACCCACGCGGCGCAGCACTCCAAAGTTGTCGTTCTCCCGATTCTAAATCAACTTTCAAAAATGCTTGCAACGGAGCGTTACCACTTTTTGCATGAGCTGCACCTATGTAAAAGTAGCGATATGGGCGTCCGACTTTTTGCGGGTGCATAGTGGGAAATTCACAACACCGAGGTTCTAGCAAATCTCGTGATATTGTGTTTTGCTTCAGATTAAGATGAAACCGCCACATTTGTCCTGGCTTGAGAGCATCAAAATCCACTTTCCGAAAATCGCTTTCAGGTTCTACCTCTGGTAAAGATTCGTAGCAAATTGAGTCAACCACAACCTCATTTCCCACTTCAAAAGCATTGGTATGGTGGAAGACAAACCCAGAGTGAGTTTCTATAATTTGAACTCCCTTTTGTTTGGGGTTGCGGGAAATGATGACAATGCGAGTAGGTTGATGTGGCTGAAACTTGATACATTCCCCTGCACCACGCATACCCACCACAAAAGGTATGGGATTAAAGCTGACGGGATTTTGAAAGAATATGCAGTAATTGGGGGTAATGGCAAAATCGTGGATGAAGGCGAAACCTGGAACATTATGGGCGTGCTGTCGTACGACCTTACCCTCGGTGTTTAGCTCAAAAATAGTAATTGTGGTGGATAGTCCTGGCTTGGTGGAAAAGTTGACAAGGCAAGGCGCACCGCCATCTTGAGCACAACTAGGGTCAAAGCGCGGGTGTGCCCCAAAAGCTTCTCCTTCTGATAAAACACCATTGAAGTGTTCTTTGCCCAAAGTTTCTAAAGTGTAGGGATCGAGACGATAGGGGTCTGCTGCTTCCCAGAGTGCAAGCAGTTTACCACCCCAGTAAATCACATTGGTATTGGCTATATTTTTTAGCTTGAAGTCGAAGGCATTAGCCAGCAAACCACCAGGTTTTTGTGTACCAAAGACACCACGATAGAGAATTTTCCCGGCTTTTTGTTCTTCCAAATAAGCCGCGGTGCGGACAAAGCGGTTGCGGAAATGGGCACGACCATTCGAGAAGGAGATCCGGCTAATCATGCCATCTCCATCAAATGGATGATGAATTCTTTGCCCATTTACATCTAACAAACCAGGACCATTTCTAAACAGAGTCCCGTGCAGTTCCTGCGGAATTTCTCCTTCTACATCATCAATCCAATAATCAAACTCCTGCTTTAGGGATTCATATCCTCCCTGCCAATCTTCCCGAGTGTAAGATTTCTCGGAAACTGTGGAGACACCTTTGTGAAGTTGAAAAGTCTGCATATATATGTGTATGTGTTGACTTTGCTGTATTGGTCACAAGCAGTTATGACGGCAGTGGAAAACGCATCGTGTAGCAACGGATGATTTAACATCCGTTGCCTTATTTATTTATTTGTTTATTTGCTATTCAACTGGTTTAGGCTCTGGCCGTCGCAGGATCAAGTTTATTTGCTATTCAACTGGTTCAGATTCTGGTCGTCGCACCATCAACTTAGATATGAATTCAGGTAACAATGGTTGTTCCCTACTCTTTGTTGAAGCTGGTTGCAACGTTGGTGTTGTTGGTGCCTCGGTTTGGGAGTCAGCAGCAGGTAGCCAGTTAATGAATAGCAACGGTAGCAACGTGCTGAGATTAGTGATGATAACCAACAGCCATAGGGAATCAAAGTTAGTTGAGGTGATGCCCAACAAATACATCAATCCTGCCCCCAATTGGTGGGAAACCAGTCCAGCCAGGTTTGTGACGGACATCAACAGAGCAAATAATGTCGCTTCTATTCCTTTTGGACAAAGCCTTGCCGCTAATACCAACACCGGCATATAAGCAATTTGCCCCATAACGGTCAGAATCAGGCTATCACCCAAACTGAACCAGTGGTCATCTATACCCAAAGCACGATTAGCATGAGTTACTAACAGCAGCATGGTCATTCCCAGTGCTGATGAGAGTAGGATACTCCAACCAAAAATGACGCGAAAGGGAACGGTTTTAAGAAAGCGTTGAAAAATCCAAATACCAACAAGGGCAGCAACGCTTGTCACCAAACTCACTCGTCCCAGAAATTCGGGTTGAAAGTGCAGTTCATTGGTTGTGAAGAAGAAAAAAGCGGATTCAGCTGTTGGTGTGGCTTGCCAAAGGAAGAGAAATACTGTTGGCAACCAAATTGCTTTTTGAGTAATGGCTGCGCGTAGTTGTTGTACCTGATGTTTAACTGACTGGAAATTTGAATGACCATCCTCGCTGGTGTTTTTGCTCACGGGCGATTCAGAAATAAAAGACGCCATTGCGGACACGAGCAGTGGAAATAAGGCGGTAATCCAAAAGACAGTCCTGGTAGTGAAATGCTCTAAAAGCATACCGCTGAAATAGGCTGTGATCAATCCTCCTAAGGCTGTAGTACCCCAGGTTAATGATTGGAGAGAACCAGCTTCCGCTTGTGACTCGGATCTTGCCCTTTCGACAACGAGTGAGTCAACAATCACATCACTAACGGCGACGGAGAGGGAACCAAGGGCGATCGCCAGTGTAGCGCCGATGGGTGTGTGAACTATTGTTGCAAGACTCACCCAAGAAATCACTCCCAGTATCCCAGATAAAACTAGGTATGGACGCCGCCGATAGCCGAATATGGGCAAGCCATCGGAGATAAAACCATACAGTGGCTTGATTATCCAAGGTAGGACGACAATGCCTAGTAACACTGAAACTTGAGCTGGAGTTAAACCCAGTTCATCTTTCAGGAAAAAGCTTACGGCAAGACGCGCTAATTTTAAAATGCCTTGAACAAAATAAACGGTAAGAATCGCGATTAACTCGCTTGTGGGTTCGTTACCGAAAAAAATCTTTTCTTTTACTGAGTCTTTGACCTTGGACAAGCCAGAGGAGGAAACCAGCATTGATAAACAATTTTTAAGATTTATCGACTTTTATATATCATAGCTATTTTCTCAGAGTCACGCTGTGGCTCTGAGAGCCACAATTGTCTCAACTCTCTTGAGCCAAGGCTATGACCGCATTCTGCCCTCCAAATCCAAAGCTAAAACACAGCACCCGCTGAATTTTACTTTGACGCGCTGTCACCAAATTCAAATCAAATTCCGGATTGCTTAGCCCGACACATGGTGGTAGTATTTGTTGCTTCATTCCCATCAGTGAAAAGGCGACGCCCAAGGCTCCTGATGCTCCTAGCGTATGACCTGTAGCCCCTTTTGTAGAACTCACTGCGACGGTTTTCGGAAATAAACGCTGTATCAATATACTCTCAATGCGGTCATTCAGGAGAGTGGCTGTACCGTGAGCATGAATGTAATCAATATCCTTTGCACTCAGATGACTGCGGTCAAGGCATTGTTTCACGGCGGCGATCGCACTCCTCGCTTCTGGTTCTGGAGTGTTTCCATGATATGCGTCAGATGTCAAGGAGAAACCGAGAATTTGACCATAAACTCTTGCTTGGCGCTGGTGTGCCAACTCGGCTGATTCTAGGACAAATACCGCGCCCCCTTCGCCTAACACCAAGCCTTCGCGGTGTAAATCAAACGGATATGCTCCGGTTTTCGCCAAGGCTCCCATTTGCTGGAACCCAGTTATGGTAAGGGGTGTAATCGGTGCTTCCACTGCACCAGCAATCACCCTTTGACATTGCCCAGTTTGGATAAGTAAAGCTGCTTGTGCGATCGCCCAAATTCCGGTAGCACAAGCCGCCATCGGTGCCAAAACTATCCCACAAGCACCTATTTGCCGTGCTACTGCAATGGCATTCATATGAGGCAAGGTTTCTAACCAATCCTCTAAAGAAGATGAAACACATGAGGGAGTCGCATCCCCTTTATTTCCGACTCCCCTGTGCATTTGCTGCGCCATTTGCTCCCACAATCCCTGATAGCTGCGACTTGAACCAATCACAACTCCACAATCTGGCAAAGGTGGAAACAATCCTGCATCTTTCAAAGCAGATGTAACAAGCGAGTGAGTCAGCACTCTCATTTGTGCTGGTTGTTTCGCAATCATTCCTAAAGGACGCGGCTGGAGTTCTGGAAATGGTTGATGCCATCTTATTCCAGATTGACCTGCTATTAACTGTTGCCAGCTGTCCTCTAGGTTTTTGCCCAAAGCGGAAACTAGACCAATACCAGTGACAACAACTGCGACCAATTTCGTGGTTTACGGAGTAGGTGATTTCGGAAAGATAAAAAATATGAAGAATATTAAGGAGGATGAGAAGCTAATGGGAGTCATTTCTCCTCCTGCTCCCCCTACGCCCTCATCCCCCTCATCCCCCTTATCCCCCTCATTTCTACTTGCTACTATCCGGCGTTTTTTAAATTTTCTGCGCCTTGGGTGACTTTAGCAGAATCAATGCGATCGCCCTGCTGAATTTTGTTCACCACGTCAAATCCGTTAGTCACATTGCCAAAAACAGCATAGCTACCATCTAGGAAAGCCAAATCCGCTAAAGCGAAGTAAAACTGCGAGGAAGCAGAATCAGGCATTTGCGATCGCGCCATTGCGACTGCACCCTGCTTGTGCTGCAATACAGGTGGCTGAGTCACACCAGCCGCTTCTAATGTTTTGCTGTAAATCGGTTGAGCTGCGCCTTTTGGCTTAATCTCTAAAGGTATATAACGAGTTTTTCCAGTTTTTGGATCGGTAAAACTTCCTGTTCCCAAGCTATTTGCTGGTACTTTCGGGTCTTTACTTTGAGGATCGCCTCCTTGAACCACAAAAGGTTGGGGTTGGCGCACGACTCTATGAAAAACTAAGCCATCGTATACACCCTTTTGGACTAAATCGACGAAGTTACCAGCAGTAATTGGGGCATTTGTACCGTCTACTTCGATAGTGATGGGTGAACCTTTGACAGTCATAACCACCGTTGCTTTTCCTTCGAGTCGTGGTAAATCTTTCATTCCAGGAATACTCTCGCTTATATTTTCAGATACAGAGGTCGCCTCTGTGGTTGCCGTGTTGGCTGTATTAGTAGTTGTCTCGGCGGTTGAATTGGTGCTTGCTTCGGTGGCTGTGGATATTGGGGAAGAATTAGAAGCAACTTGCTTTGTGGAACAGCCCCCCAGCATCAAGGCACCAACAATCATCAGAGTTACTAAAAATTGGGGAATTTTTAACCGCATTGCCAGTTACAGATACAACCACAGTATCTTAGCCTCTAAAGTCCTTCTAGGGGCACACCCAAAAAGCGGGCTAACTCGGCACCTTGAACTTCCAGCTCTTGTAACGACAAAGGTTGACCAACCCGTGTTAGGGGAATGTCTCGGCGACCCTTAGTGCGTAGGTAAAGTGAGCGACGAGGATTAATACCTTCTCTGGCGTCAACTCGCACACATTGCACATCTTCTATACGACAGTCAAGCTCAATTCGGCGGTTTTTGCCAGGATATCCCCACCGGAAGATTTTGATTGTGCCACTTTCGCGGTCAAACTCGTTGTATCCGCCTCCCACGTTCCATAAAACCGTTAGCCACAGGTATGAGGCTAGGAGTAAGCCAGCGGTACCGTAGAACCCCATAACCAAACCTTGTGGGACGAATGCCAGTTGAGTTGGGTCGGAAACTAGGAGTAAATTGATTTTGAGGTAGCTGGAAATACCAGCAAGCAAAAAGCCCGTGGCTCCTATAGAAACGACAGTTGCCCACCAGTAGTTACTGAACCGACGAGAACCGAGAACGTTCTGATGTAAGACGCTTGAACCAGAGCGATCGCCGTTTGGCGACTCACCTCTGTTAATGGTTGTTGATGCCGTCATGAGAACTACCTTGGTGCGTGATATCTTCCCTTTACAAAGTCTGCCATTGCAGCAGATGTATTGCAAGTTTACCGAATTTAAAAAGCGATCAGCTATCGACGAAGATGATCTTGAGTACCGAGTCCCAAGCAATGAATCGAAGAATTCCGGTTCAGAACTTTAATTTTTAACTTTTCTGAGAAAAGTTATGTCAGATTGTAAAAATTCTGATATTAATCATAAGTAGTGGGTTCAAGCTTTATACCTGATTTTTTATGAAAATCAGGCACAAGGCACGACTAATGTGATAAGTTAAGAATCATTAAGTTTCTGCAAGCTGGATTACCAACTGGTGGAAACTATTGCGACACTGATATGAGAATTGCCGACTGAAAAGCGGTAAGCTCTCATAATGCCCAGCAGCCTTAAAGCAGCTGTAAGTGTCATAAAAGAAGTTAATTCCTCAAAAAAGTTGCAATTTTAGTAAAAAAGAGGATTTTAGTCCGATGACCATCGCAGTTGGACGCGCCCCCAGTAGCAGAGGGTGGTTTGACGTATTAGACGACTGGTTAAAGCGTGACCGTTTCGTGTTCGTAGGTTGGTCAGGAATATTACTATTCCCCTGCGCCTTTCTAGCACTAGGCGGTTGGCTGACCGGTACGACGTTTGTGACGAGCTGGTATACGCACGGCTTAGCCTCATCGTATCTGGAAGGCTGCAACTTCCTAACAGTAGCCGTATCTACACCAGCAGACAGCATGGGACACTCGCTGTTGCTGTTGTGGGGACCAGAAGCACAAGGGGACTTCACCCGTTGGTTTCAATTAGGCGGGTTGTGGCCATTCGTGGCGCTGCACGGAGCCTTTGGTTTGATTGGCTTCATGCTGCGGCAGTTTGAAATCGCACGTTTGGTAGGGATTCGTCCTTACAACGCTATAGCGTTTTCTGCACCGATTGCGGTATTCGTCAGCGTCTTCTTGATGTACCCGTTGGGACAGTCTTCCTGGTTCTTCGCCCCCAGCTTTGGAGTGGCAGCAATCTTCCGCTTCCTGTTGTTCTTGCAAGGGTTCCACAACTGGACACTCAACCCCTTCCACATGATGGGAGTAGCGGGTGTACTCGGTGGAGCGCTGCTGTGTGCTATCCACGGTGCAACAGTAGAAAACACCTTGTTTGAAGACGGCGATGCAGCCAACACCTTCCGCGCCTTCAACCCCACTCAGGCAGAAGAAACCTACTCAATGGTGACGGCAAACCGTTTCTGGTCACAGATCTTCGGGATTGCTTTCTCCAACAAGCGCTGGTTGCACTTCTTCATGTTGTTTGTACCAGTCACAGGCTTGTGGATGAGTGCAGTTGGCATTGTCGGTTTGGCACTCAACCTGCGGGCATATGACTTCGTGTCGCAAGAATTACGTGCGGCAGAAGACCCAGAGTTTGAAACTTTCTATACCAAGAACATTTTGTTGAACGAGGGTATCCGCGCTTGGATGGCTCCTCAAGATCAGCCTCACGAAAAATTTGTATTCCCAGAAGAGGTACTACCACGTGGTAACGCTCTCTAATAGATCTGTTGTTGCAGGTGGTCGTGACCAGGATTCCACCGGTTTTGCGTGGTGGGCTGGTAACGCTCGTCTGATCAATCTTTCCGGTAAGCTTTTGGGCGCTCACGTTGCCCACTCTGGTTTGATAGTATTTTGGGCTGGAGCGATGACCTTGTTTGAAGTCGCTCACTTCATTCCCGAAAAGCCCATGTACGAGCAGGGTTTAATCCTGCTTCCTCACATAGCAACTCTCGGTTGGGGTGTTGGTCCTGGTGGTGAAGTTATTGACACCTTCCCCTACTTTGTTGTAGGCGTACTGCACCTCATTTCCTCAGCTGTACTAGGTTTTGGCGGTATCTATCACGCTATCCGTGGTCCAGAAACTTTAGAAGAGTACTCCTCTTTCTTTGGTTACGACTGGAAAGACAAGAACAAGATGACCACCATCATCGGCTTCCACCTGATCATTTTGGGATGTGGTGCGCTGCTGTTGGTGCTGAAGGCAATGTTCTTCGGTGGTGTGTACGACACTTGGGCACCTGGCGGTGGTGATGTTCGCGTCATTACCAACCCAACTCTGAACCCAGCTGTTATCTTCGGTTACTTGCTGAAGGCTCCCTTCGGTGGCGAAGGTTGGATCATCAGCGTCGATAACATGGAAGATATCATCGGCGGTCACATTTGGGTTGCCTTCATCTGCATTGCAGGCGGCATTTTCCACATCCTGACCAAGCCCTTTGGCTGGGCACGTCGCGCCTTAATCTGGTCTGGTGAGGCATACCTCTCCTACAGCATCGGCGCTGTGTCCCTGATGGCTTTCATTGCCTCGATCTTTGTTTGGTACAACAACACCGCTTACCCCAGCGAATTTTACGGTCCTACTGGTCCTGAAGCATCTCAAGCTCAAGCTCTGACCTTCTTGATCCGTGACCAACGCTTGGGTGCTAACGTCGGTTCTGCTCAAGGTCCCACAGGCTTAGGTAAATACTTGATGCGCTCCCCCACAGGTGAAATCATCTTCGGTGGTGAAACCATGCGCTTCTGGGATTTCCGTGGTCCTTGGTTGGAGCCTCTGCGCGGACCCAACGGTCTTGACTTGGATAAAATCAAGAACGATATTCAGCCTTGGCAAGCTCGTCGCGCTGCTGAGTACATGACTCACGCTCCTCTGGGTTCTTTGAACTCTGTAGGTGGCGTGGCTACGGAGATCAACTCCTTCAACTACGTATCTCCTCGTGCTTGGTTGGCATGTTTCCACTTTGTCGTGGGTTTCTTCTTCCTGATTGGTCACTTGTGGCACGCTGGTCGCGCCCGTGCTGCTGCTGGTGGTTTCGAGAAAGGTATCAACCGCGAAACTGAGCCAGTGTTGTCCATGAGGGAACTCGACTAATAGATTTCTTTCATCACTGACAATCACATAACTCAAAGCTCCTGTGTCAAAGCGGGAGCTTTTTCTTAATGATAAATAATTAGGATGAATAATCAAATATAAATTAATAAAAAACCTTTTATCATTCGCAATATTTATAGTTCATACTAATTTCATGACTTAGAAATTTACAATGACTGCAATTTAAGTTTTATGGGGGTGTGTATTATGGAAGATTATTTTCCAGATACCTTGCGATGGACAAACGAAGCCCAAGCAAAGTTGAAGAGTATTCCCTTCTTTGTGCGCGCCCAAGCTAAAGCACGAATCGAACAGCTGGCTCGTCAAGGGTCGCAAGAGATTGTGACAGCCGAGTTGGTTGAGCAGGCTAGGGTTGAGTTTGGACAGTAGATTTAATTTTTAGGGTCGCGTATTTTTTGTACCCACAATAGTTGTAGGTTGCTTGCGCTCCTCTCATGGCTCTCACTCGGTATAGGATAAGCGCCCCATGCCGTTAGCTCCTTATCGTAACGGCTTCAATATGATCACTCGTTGCCGGTTCACTGGTGTTTAGACTAAAAACAGGCGCTCGGCAAAAAATAGTTATTTTGTACTAAAATGAGCGCGGAAATCTACTGGTATAAAAAAATAGAGGGTTATCTGCGGTTGAGGCAGACACCCTCCAACGGAAGATGAGAGAAGTCTCACCAACTCTCACGACCGTTATGGAACGTTTAGCGCGACTGAAAGCATTACGCCCGTGCTGCATACAGGCATTTGTGTAAAGCACATGATGCAACATTTGAGCTAACCGATGCAATTCTCCTGACACGCAAAGCCTACTGTTTGGCAGATTTGTCTATTTCTCCTGTGTTTCGGCGCAAGTGGTCAAGTATTTATGAAGCATTGCAAGATACAAGACCTCAACGTCAAAAGTTGATGCGACTGTACATAGAACAAATACCCACACACGGGCGTATTGTGCTTGCCGGAGACCATACTGTTTGGGTCAGACCCAACGCGTATACTCTGTGTGACCGTACAATGGAACATTATTGTACTACTATGCCAGCAAACAAGCCAATTGCTCCAGGTGAAGGTTACAGTACTATTGCTTGGATACCAGAAGAGTCTGGAAGTTGGGCAATGCCATTGAGACACGAAAGAATTACGGGTTGGGAGAGTCCAATCAGTAAAGCAGTATGGCAACTTAAGCAAGTATGTAAGTATTTACCCACAAGACCAATTTCTTTATGGGATAGTGAATATGGATGTGCCCCATTTATACTCAAAACTGCTGACATTGAGGCAGACAAGTTAATGCGTCTACGCTCAAATCTTTGTCTATGGGGTTCGCCGCCACCATATTCGGGTAGAGGAAGACCTCGTATTCATGGCAACAAGTTCAAACTCAATGACCCTGAAACTTGGATTGAACCTGGTCAAACTCTGGAGGAGAATGACTTTAAATTGGGATTAATCCGAATTCGTGTGTGGCATGATTTACACTTGAAAAGTGCTGCTAAACACCCAATTTCCCTGCTGTTGGTTGAACGTTTAAACCAAGATGGGTCAACACGAATCTCAAAACCTTTGTGGTTAGCTTGGGTTGGGCAACAGATGCCATGCTTAGATGAAATTTGGCGGCTTTACCTACGACGATTTGCTGTTGACGCATTGTCCCCTAAAAAATCAGGCAGCCTTATTACAACGAGTACCCGACTACGCCGACAGATCAATCAGACGAAGGCTGCCTGATTTTTTCACGTGTTAGACCCCGTGACCACTGGTATCGGTTTCTCAAGCAACGCGCTCAGGGGACTCTCCCTAAACTCTCAACGCCAAAACAATGCGAAAGGTGGAGTGACTTGATGCCGATGATCACTTGGGAATTATGGTTAGCCCGTGATATCGTTGCCGATAATCCTCTACCGTGGCAAAAGTCAATTGACAAATTAACTCCCGGACGAGTAGCCCAAGCAATGGGAGGAATTATCGCGGCGATTGACACACCTGCTGTTCCTCCAAAACCTCGTGGAAAATCCCCCGGATGGAAAACCGGACTTCCTCGACAACGTAGAATTCGTTATCCTATCGTCAAAAAAGGTACTCAAAAGCACCGTAAGCAAGCGACGAAACCCGCTTAAATTTTAATATTTTGCTTTTTCTCATGCAAACTTTTTCAACTCAGTACCACTGGGTCTTTTTCCCATGCCTTAGTCTAAAGTCCAGGGTTCAGGAACAACCACAAAAAAAAACCCGCTCTTGGCGGGCATAACACACACAAAGGGTTTAGCTGAATGAAACATGAACACAAAAAGCGTTAAATTTTCTTGATACTTACCTGTAATTATCAGTGATCAAGTAAAGTTATCGCGATCGACTACCAAGCACTTCCAACTGTTGCCAATTGACGATTCTTACTAGAGATAGCCGCCACAGGAATCGCAGTAGATTGTACAGTCGGCTGATGTTTAACAATATCGTAAACCGCTTCAACCGCAGACTCAATAGAACCTTGTAACCATGCAGGAAATCTCGAACAATGTTCACCAGCAAAGAACAGGGTGTTTTGGGGTCTTTGTGCTGCAAGGTAATTAGATTCGCTATCATCCCAGTGAATCGTGCATCCACCAGCACTCCACTTGTAGTTACCCCAGGCGATAGACGCTTTGTCCACAATCATACCAGGTGCATTTAGTTCAGGATGAATCTTGCTCACAGTATTTTGCACATAGTCAAAACGTTCAGATTCAGACATCATGCCCATGCGTTGAGCATCATCACCAATGGTGTAGCTTGCCAACATCACGCTACCATGTTCGGGCTTGAACTTCACGCTTGGGTAGTATGTTTGACGCACACCCTCACCACTGAAAGAAGCACCACCTTTGATACCATCCTTTTGCCAGAAAGATTCACGAGTATGAAACGCCACCTTTGTACCGGGACAGTAGACAGTGTTGTGAATCGAATCAAGCTTATCATCATCAAAGCCGCTCAACTCTAGTTTACGTAATACACTGAAGGGGATGGTGCATAATACATAGTCGCAACGACGTGTATGCAACTGACCGTTTTCTTTAGTTGTGATTTCAACGTGGTCTTTTTGCACGTGCAGCGCCACAACTTCAGAGTTACACTTGATTTCACCTTTAATTGAAGCTGCTAAACGTTGGATGAGTTGATCCATCCCACCTTTGAGTTGCAACAAGTCATGGCTGGTTTCTGTCATGATGTCGCCCAGGAAAATGTCCAATCCTTGGGAGCACTTTGCTCGGAAGCTTGGATTTTCAGTCAGGAATGAGTTCAAATCAATCGTTTCACCATCTTCGCTGAAGTAGGGGTTTAAATCCAACCGCTCTAACTCATCCATTAAGTGAGATTGCAAGTCGCGTTCAAATTCCGAACGGAGATTACCAGGAGCAATAGTATTGATGATGGTTTTTAGCCAAGCAGCAAACAAACGGGTTTTTTCACTGTAGCATGTGTCAGAAAAAATACCACCTTCTGTTTGTTGCAATACACGGGGTGCGTCTTTCATTTTCAGCACTTGTCCGTTGATGTTCATCATTGCATTGCTTTCCTCGAATACTGTCATGAACTTGCACAGTTTGTCAGAAAGACCCATTTCACGTACGTAGTGCAGTGTCATTTCGTGTTGACTGGGAATACGCATTGCTCCCAGTTCTGCATAGGGTGCATCCTTTGAGTTACCGAAGCGGTGTGTCCATACTCGTCCACCGATGCGTGGGCTACCTTCTAGAATTTCTACTGTGTGTCCTAGGCGTTCGAGTTCATATGCTGCGACTAAACCTGCGATACCTGCGCCGAGGATTGTAATATGCTTGCCTTTTTGAAAGTTTACCAGTTGGCATTGCTCAAGTAAAATTTTGGTGTCCATTGTTCCAGCTTCCCTTAGTTGTTTGTGTGGTGGCGGTTTTGATTTCAACCGCTTCTGTTATTACCTAAGGGTGAGTTTGGATTTTTATGCACTCTGGCCATCTTACCTCATTTGCAAATGCCTAAAAGAGGGAAGAGCGAGAAATTTTTATTCCTCACTCTTCACTTCTACTTAATAGGCATCCATTGGCAGACAAGAGCAAACAAAATTCCTATCGCCATAAGCGGAGTCAATACGACCTACACTGGGCCAGAATTTATGTTCGCGAGTCCACGGTGCAGGGTAAGCAGCTTGTTCCCGAGAATAGGGATGATTCCATTCTCCAACAATCAGGCTTTCTGCGGTATGGGGTGCATTCTTCAAGACGTTGTTTTCAGCATCCATTTTGCCTGATTCAATTTCCGCGATTTCTTGACGAATGGCAATCATCGCATCGCAGAAACGGTCTAACTCTTCTTTAGATTCGCTTTCTGTGGGTTCTACCATGATTGTACCTGCCACGGGCCAGGAGACGGTAGGCGCATGGAAGCCGTAATCCATTAAGCGTTTGGCAACATCATCGATTTCGATAGAAGCAGATTTTTTGAGGGAACGCAAATCCAGAATACACTCATGAGCAACTAAACCATTTTTCCCTTTATACAAAACGGGATAGTAAGGTTCAAGTCTCTTGGCGATGTAGTTAGCATTAAGAATTGCCACTTTTGTTGCTTCGGTCAAACCATCTGCACCCATCATGGCAATATACATCCAAGAAATCACAAGGATGCTAGCACTTCCCCAAGGCGCAGCAGCGATCGCACCAATGTTTTGTTCACCGCCCATTTGGACAACAGCGTGTCCGGGGAGAAAAGGCACCAAATGGGAAGCGACGCCAATCGGTCCCATACCAGGACCACCGCCACCGTGGGGAATGCAGAAGGTTTTGTGCAGGTTCAAGTGACAGACATCCGCGCCGATATCTCCAGGACGACAAAGCCCCACTTGAGCGTTCATATTCGCCCCATCCATGTAAACTTGTCCACCGTGGGCATGAACAACAGCGCAAATTTCCTGAATTTGCTCCTCGAACACACCGTGAGTTGAGGGATATGTCACCATTAAAGCTGCAAGTTCTTTGCTATGCTTTTGAGCCTTAGCCTTGAGGTCATCTAAGTCAACATTACCCTCAGAGTCACAAGCAACAGCAACCACCTTCATCCCACACATCACAGCGCTTGCAGGGTTTGTCCCGTGTGCGGATGTAGGAATCAAACAGACGTTGCGATGTGCTTCAGAGCGGCTTTTGTGATACTGTCGAATGACCAATAACCCCGTGTATTCACCTTGAGAACCAGCATTCGGTTGCAGCGAAATTCCTGCAAACCCTGTAATTTCAGCTAACCATTCCTCAAGCTGTTGGAACAGGATTTGATAACCGCGTGTTTGCGACAGTGGTGCAAAAGGATGTATCTTGCGAAACTCAGCCCATGTTACTGGTACCATCTCAGACGTTGCATTCAGTTTCATCGTGCATGACCCCAAGGGGATCATCGATGTCGTCAGCGACAAATCCTTAGTTTCCAGCTTGTGCAAGTACCGCAACAACTCAGTTTCTGAGTGATAGCGGTTGAAGACGGGGTGGGTGAGGTAGCTGGTGGTACGGGGGAATAAAAGAGCAGGGGAAGCAGGAGAAGCAGGGGGAGAAGATAGTTCTTCTAAAGTAAAGGGTAGTTCGTCACCAAGAGCGAAAATTTCTAGCAGATCGATTAAGTCTTTTTCTGTAGTGGTTTCGTCTAGGGATATACCTACAGTAGTGGCATTGAAAATGCGTATGTTAATTTTACGTGCTTCGCAAGCTTGTAAAAGCTTATCTAAACTGCGTTTTCCTAAATCTACCCCCAGGGTATCAAAGAAATGTTCCGAAGCGATGCTGTAACCCAGACGCTTGAATCCTTCCGCTAGTATCACAGTCATCTGGTGGATATTCTCGGCAATTCTTTTTAACCCGGTAGAACCGTGATAAACCGCATACATACTTGCCATCACTGCCAGCAAAACCTGTGCTGTACAAATATTACTGGTGGCTTTCTCGCGCCGGATGTGCTGTTCGCGGGTTTGCAAGGCAAGACGCAACGCAGGTTTACCTTGAGCATCTTTTGATACACCTACAATCCGCCCTGGAACCTGCCGCTTATACTCTTCCTTAGTGGCAAAGTAAGCTGCGTGAGGTCCACCGTAGCCTAAGGGAATTCCGAACCGCTGAGTGCTTCCCACGGCAATATCAGCGCCAAATTCGCCAGGGGGTGTTAGCAAAGTTAGACTTAAGGGGTCTGCTGCTACCGTTACCAATGCTCCCTCAGCATGTGCCTTTTCTACAAAAGCGCGGTAGTCGTAAATTGTGCCATCACTAGCGGGGTATTGGAGAACCGCCCCAAAAATAGCTTGAGAAAAATCAAAGGTTTGATGGTCACCGACAATGATATCAATCCCCAGAGGTTTCGCCCGTGTTTTCAACACGTCTATCGTTTGGGGATGACACTCACGAGAGACAAAATAGGTATTTGCTTTATTTTTGCAAACACCGTAGCTCATGCTCATCGCTTCTGCTGCTGCTGTGGCTTCATCTAGCAATGAAGCATTGGCAATTTCCAAACCTGTTAGGTCAATAATCATGGTTTGAAAATTCAACAGCGCTTCTAGTCGTCCTTGGGCAATTTCTGGCTGATAGGGAGTGTATGCGGTATACCAACCAGGATTTTCGAGAATATTGCGTGCAATCACAGGTGGGGTGATACAGTCATAGTACCCCATGCCAATAAACGAACGGAAAACTTGATTTTTGGAAGCTATTTCCTTCAGCTTGGTAAGTGCAGCGTACTCACTTTGTGCTTCTGGTAACTCTAATGGGCGAGATAACCGGATTGCTTGCGGCACTGCTTGGTCAATAAGTTTATCAACAGTAGTATAACCCAATACCTCAAGCATTTGCTGGATGTCATTGGGTGATGGTCCAATGTGCCGTTCTCTAAAAGAACTTATTTGAATTTTTTCCCCCAGCATCTGCTGATGGTTTGATTTGGGACGAGGAACATTAAGTACCACAAATTGCTCTCCAGACGCGACTACTTCATATTTTGCAACAAGTATCTTTGCCGCGTTGGTTATGTGTGATTAATTTATCTAAATTTTTTGATATTTTTCCGGAGGAGACGAAGGGGAGAGGAACTTCTCGACACTGTTGGCGAATTAAAAACCTTACCCCCCAGCCTCCTTTCCTATAAGGCAAGGGGGAGCAAATTATCCTCTCTCAGTAATAAAAGCTGCTCCTCTTCCCTCCCCTTTTAGGGGAGGGTTAGGGAGAGGTGGAGAGGGGTAGGGGAGAGGTCAGTTACGTTTGTTCGCCAACAGTATCAACTTCTCCCTCATCTCCCTCATCTGTTTTACCCTTCTACTTGGCTACTATACTCACCCGCAGTCAAAGCATCATCAATGTCACCAGGGTCGTTGACGCGTACTTTCAGCAACCAGCCTTCCCCATAAGGGTCTTCTACCAATTGTTCGGGTGCTTCTAGCAAGACTTCATTGCGTTCTATGACTGTGCCAGTCACTGGGGAATTAAGGTCTTCCACAGCTTTCACCGATTCAATTGTGCCAAAAGTGTCTTCCTTGGTGACAGCGTCGCCGATTTCTGGGAGTTCCAAAAACACAATGTCACCCAATTGATCTACGGCAAAGGCGGTAATGCCAATGGTGGCAATTTCGCCCTCAAGACGCACGTATTCATGAGTATCCAGGTATCTCAAATCTTCGGGATATTCAAAAGACATACCACTTCCTCTTCCACATCAACAAATTACACCCTTATAGCGATTAATACCATATTTGTTTGAAAGTCCACCAGTTGCAAGTAATTAGCCCTAAGTGTAGATGACTCAGTACTTAGCACTGGGTATTCAGCACTGTTCGGTCAATTAACCATATAGGAGATTAAGTCACTAGACAACACATTATTCCTCAACAACTTGAGCGGTTATCAGTTATTAATCCGATTTTTTGACCGATAAAACGGACGTTTCACTACAACTGCTGGATATGCTTTGCCACGAATTTCCACTTCTAGCTGCTGGCTAACAGTTGCTAGTTCGGTGGGAACGTAGGCTAAGGCAATGGGATAACCAAGCGTTGGTGATAGTGTACCACTGGTCACTTCTCCAACGACTACACCTTGTGATAGTACTTGATAGCCGTGACGGGCAATGTTGCGTCCTTGTAGTTGCAAACCGACTAGTCGGCGTTGAACTCCAGCGGCTTTTTGCCGTTCCAAGATTGACCGACCAATAAAGTCACCTTTCGTGTCAAGATGAACCAGCCAACCTAAACCAGCTTCCATTGGGGTAGTCGTGTCGTCGATATCTTGCCCGTAAAGTGCCATTGCTGCTTCCAGCCTTAAGGTGTCTCTCGCACCGAGCCCTGCCGGAATGACACCCGCTTTGACTAGACTTCGCCATAATTCTAGCCCGACATCTGGATCTACCATGACCTCAAAGCCATCTTCCCCAGTGTAACCTGTGCGGGCAATAAATCCTGGTTTACCCAGTACTGTTGCTTCCAAGTGTCCAAATGCTTTGACTGGAGTTAAGTCTTCTTGCACAAAGGACTGAAGGATGCTACTCGCTTTTGGTCCTTGCACGGCAATTAGGACTTTTTCTGGTGAAATGTCTTGGAATCTTACCTGATTCTGGTCAAGGTGTTGCAAGAGCCATGCTTTATCCTTGTGAGTGGTAGCAGCATTGACAATCATCACTCCCCGTTGTTCACCAGTGCTGTCTTCGCCTTGGTAGTAAAAAATGATGTCGTCGATGATGCCAGCTTGAGGATTTAACAATACAGTGTATTGCGCTTGCCCAGGTTGCAAACGGTTTAAGTCTGAAGGAACTAAATATTGGAGTTGCGAAATCAGGTTTTTCCCTTGCAGGGTAAATTTGCCCATGTGGGAAATATCAAACATTCCTGCTGCATTTCTGACAGCTTCGTGTTCCTGAAGAATGCCAACAAACTGGACGGGCATTTCCCAACCGCCAAAGCTGGTGAGTCGTGCTTTGAGTTCTTGTGCAAGTTCATATAAAGGCGATCGCGCTAAGGATAAGGCAATTTCTTCTTGATTAGCCACAGGTCTTTTTGTTGTTGTCGTTGGTCAACACTGTATAATTATGTCTTCAAAACCTCACGCATTACGCTCTAGACGCTAAGAAAACAAGGTAATCTAAATATTTTGCAAAGACATAGACAATTGGTATTATTTCTTAATCGCGATTTTTTCATCAGTATTTAGGAATATTCCTTCAAAAACCCCGTTCTAACATCACAACAACAGCATCTTATTAGTTATCAGGAGCTATCTATGAAAAGGCGTTCTGCCTTACGTGCTTTGCTATTTACTACGGGGTTTATGATTCCTGCCTGCACTCAAACGCAGAACTCTACTCAAAACCAGGTATCAAGTAGTCAAACCCAAGCAACTGCTACTAAGAACTCGGGAGCAGTAGAAGTCACTTTGGTTGCTTATGGAGTGGCTAAAGCGCTTTACTCCAAAATGATTCCCGCATTTCAGCAAGAGTGGAAAGCAAAAACAGGTCAAGATGTCAAGTTCAAAGAATCCTATGGTGGATCTGGAGCGCAAACTAGAGCAATTTTGGGTGGTTTGCAAGCCGACATTCTGGCTCAGAATCTCCAAAGCAATTTAGACCCTTTGGTTGAAAAAGGCTTTGTCAGCAAAGATTGGAACCAAAGATTACCCAATCAGGCTTCACCCGCTAGTTCGGTGATGGTTATCGTCACAAGACCTAAAAATCCTAAGCAAATTCAGAACTGGAGCGACCTCGCTCGTGATGGTGTGTCAGTTGTGGCAATCAACCCTCAAACCGGTGGTAACGCTCGCTGGGGTATAATAGCAGGATACGGTTCTATTCTCAAGTCTCAAGGAGAACAGGCGGCACAAGATTATCTCAAAGGCTTCGTCAAAAACATTAAGACCTTGGTCAGTAATGGGCGAGAGGCAACAGATACATTTGTGAAAAATAAAATCGGTGATACACTCGTCACATTTGAGAACGAAATTATCTTTGCCAACAACGTCATTCCTGAGGATTATCCTTATATAGTACCAGCAAGTAATATCCAGGTCGATTTTCCAGTCACGGTTGTTGACAAGATAGTAGACAAACGGGGAACCCGCGAAGTGGCAGAAGCGTTTACCAAGTTTTTGTTTTCACCTAAAGGACAAGAAATCTATGCTCAGTTAGGCTACCGTCCAATAGAGCAAAAGGCATACCAGCAACAAGCCAAGCTTTACAAGCCTGTGAAAACACTTTATAAAATAGCTGATTTTGGTGGCTGGAAACCCGTAGATCAGAAGCTTTTTGCAGATGGAGCGCTCTTTGATTCTGCTCAAGCAGCAGCCAGAACCCAATAACCCTAATGTTAGCTACCTCTGATACCCTTTCTACTCAAGGCTTTCATAAGTCACTTTTGCAGGGTTTAGCCCTGACTTACATTAGCTTTATCGTTCTGCTGCCTTTAAGCGTTATCTTCTTAGAAACCTCTAAACGCTCTTGGCAAGAATTATGGCAGGTCGTGACAGCTCCTGTTGCTGTGGAGGCGTATAAGCTTTCCTTTGGTGCTGCTTTGTTAGCTGCCCTAATTAACAGTGTCTTCGGGGTTATCCTCGCTTGGATATTGGTACGCTATGAGTTTCCTGGTAGACGGCTAGCAGACGGTTTGGTGGATTTGCCCTTTGCCATGCCTTCGGTGGTTGCTGGAATTGCTTTGGTGTCTCTGTATGGTTCTGGTGGAGTCCTTGGACAGTACCTCGATCCCGGAACATTCTTAGGAAATAGTTTACGATCGCTGGGTATTCAGCAAGTGAACTTGACCTCATCTGTCGTGGGAGTTGTTTTTGCGAAAGTCTTCGTAACGCTTCCTTTTGTGGTGAGAACTGTGCAACCCGTCCTTATGGAAATTGAACCAGAGGTAGAGGAAGCAGCACACGTCTTGGGAGCAAATGCTTGGCAAACGTTTTGGCGAGTCATTTTTCCGCAATTACTGCCTGCTATCTTGACAGGGTTTACGCTGGCTTTTGCGCGTGCAGTTGGGGAGTACGGCGTCGTTTTGATGATTTCGGGTAATATTCCCTATGAAACGATGATTAGCTCTATCTACATTTACCGTCGGTTGGAACAATATGACTATAGCGGTGCAACGGCGGTGGCGATCGTGCTGTTGGTGTTTTCTCTAGTCATTTTGATTTGTACTAATCTCTTGCAATGGTGGAGTCGGCGGTATGAGAATTAGCTCAAAAGCCCACCCACAAACGTTGCCTTGGGGACGCTATTTGTTGATTGCTCTGGGTCTGTCTTTCCTAGTCATCGTCGTTGTTCTTCCTTTAGTAACTATTTTTTATCAAGCGTTTGCCAATGGCATTGAGGCTTACTGGACAGGAATCACGACACCAGAAGCTCGTCATGCCATCTTTTTAACTGTGGCGATCGCCTTAGTCGCGGTTCCTATGAATACTGGTTTTGGAATTTTAATTGCCTGGATTCTCGCACGATACTCGTTTCCTGGTAAGATCTTAGTGTTAGGAATTATAGACTTACCATTAGCCATTTCACCCACGGTTGTGGGTTTAATGTTCATCCTTCTCTATAGTCAAACTGTCGGTCTGTTTGGTTCTTGGTTAGAAGCAGCCAACATCAAAATCATCTTCGCTTTGCCAGGGATGATTTTTACAACTTTGTTTGTCACACTCCCGTTTGTGATTCGAGAGGTGCTACCTACACTACAAAGCATGGAAATAGCACAAGAAGAAGCAGCTCAAACACTAGGAGCAAATTCTTGGCAGACTTTCTGGCGCGTGACTTTTCCTTCGATTCGTTGGGCGTTACTTTATGGGGTGATACTTTGTACATCTAGAGCAATTGGAGAGTTTGGAGCCGTCTCGGTGGTTTCAGGCAAACTGATTGGAGAAACAAACACGCTGACATTGCATATCGAACGAGTCTATAGCGAATACGATACGATCGCTGCTTTTGCCTGTGCGTCGCTTCTCGCTTTGTTAGCATTGCTGACGCTGATTGGACAGGAGCTACTGCGTACAGCAGATAGACCCCGGAATTTTGCTTTGTCGCAAGTTTTTAAGAGGAATTAGGCGATCGCGTTTAAATATAGGGGTTTGCATCATTAGTGCAATATATCAAGAAATAAACAACCACAGATGGACACAGATGGACACCGATAAATATTTGTACTTTATTCAAGTGAGAAGCCCTATAGCTACGCTTTGCGGATAAAATTGTCTTAATCAACTGGTCGCGCTTCCGAGTCCCCCACCATACGTACTAGTTGGTCGGGGAACGCCAGATAGCTCCGGAGGGAGACCAGGAGTGCAGTACTGGCGACTGTATGCCGAAGAGCGAGCGTTGGCTACTGGGGACGGTTGTTGGGGGAAATGCTCCAAAATTATGTTTAGGTCTTTATTACCATTACCCCAATCCCTAATCCAAGGATCCCCAATCCCTTTACAAAAATAGGATGGCGATAAATTGACTCATCAGCCAAAGTCGTCCTTAGGAGTTGAGTCGTGTTGTGTTTGCGGCGTAAGTCTAACAAATCTTTGGGTCTCTACCACAAAAGCCCATTCCTAACAACTGGTAAAAAAGAATTTGTTTTTACTATTGCGTAACCTGCAAAGCACATCCTTGAGGAATTGGATGAATACGAATGAATCAAATGCTAAGGGAAGCATAATCTGTAGCTGGTGTAGCTATCATGCAAACCCTAAAGAAGCTAAATATTGTCAAAAGTGCGGCAAACCCCTTGTGAACCGTTCTGTAGCTATTAAAGACAGAATCACTAAGTATACAGTGTTTGCAACTGGGCTGAGTTTATCAGCCATAATGTTGCTGCTTTTTGGCCTAGGAAGCTACTTTTTCTGGCAGCAAACCCAATCGTCACAAAATGTCAACTCTAAGAACGTTTCTTCCAACAATTCAGATATTCAATCTTACACTTCCATGAAGGAAGTCCCGAAAGTGCCAGAAGGTACATTCAACTTTGGTGGATCACTTATTTTTGCATCTCTGGTTGCTCAAGGCACACACAAGGCTATTAACCAGGCTCACCCGAATTTTATCTTACGTTATACCGATCCAGTTGACAATCAACCTGGTACTGGTAAAGGAATTGAAATGCTGCTGAACGGTCAACTTAGCTTTGCTCTATCCGGTCGTCCTCTTGAGGATATTGAGTATAAAAAGGCGAATGAACGCGGTTTTAAATTGGATCAAGTCGCTGTTGCTATCGATGGGCTTGGCTGCTACACGCATCCAGATATTTCTATTCCTGGGCTTTCCGTAGCTCAACTCCAAGCAATTTACACAGGCAAAATCACCAACTGGAAAGAGGTCGGGGGACCAAACTTGCCAATTGTCACTTTCAGTATAAATACCAAGACGACTGCTTTACTCAAAACGCTTCTTGGTTCAAAAATTGGCAGTGTTAGCCCTAAGGTACGCTCCAGCCGAGACTATACTGTACTTGTTCGTGATGTAGCCTCTACCCCAGGAGCCATCGGTATCGGCGCAGCGATGCTAGTAGCCACTCAGCAGACGGTTCGCCCTGTAGCCTTGGCTTCTGGTGACAGCAAGCAGTATATCCCAGTTGTCACGGATGATCAGCAGCTGAATATAAAAGCCTTCCAGAATGGTACTTACCCCATAACCAGGTACTTGTATATCATCATTCGCCGAGACGGTAGAGCTGATGAACAAGCCGGAGTCGCCTATGGTAATCTATTGCTGTCTAAAGAAGGTCAACAATTTGTCCAAAAGGCGGGCTTAGTACCAATACGTTGAGAAAATGACTCAGGAAAACTACATATCAAACGAAAACCTTGATTCATTGCTAGGAGAGTATACTCATCCCCAAGGATATCTGGAGTATGTCAACACTTTACCGTTTCTGGGTCGTCTACACTGTTCCACTCGACAAATTGAGGCTGGAAGTTGGCAGGAGATTCTACTTGACTACGAAGTCGGTGCTTCTGGGATTGCAGACGGTGCTTGGATTAAGGTAACGTTCAAGTTTTACTCAGACTGGGGACTGTTTCAGACGGAAGACCCCAAGGCGGCTAACTATCTTTCAGCAGAATACCAAGCTCGTTCTCCTCTTCCTGGCGAAAGTCCCGCAACAGTGCAGTCACTTAAGGTTCGGTTTGACCAGAAGGGGCATGAACGTCCTTATCAAAAGGCAATTATTGTAGATATTGTCGATGGTTACATCAAACCAGGCGACCATATTTTGATTCGGTTGGGCGATCGCCGTGCTGGAGGACCAGGAACAAGGGTGCAAACCTTTGTAGAGCAAGGCTTTCGCTTCCGTGCTTACATTGACCCGGTTGGCACCTCTCGCTTTGCCGAAATTCCCGGTGATGTCGTGATTGATATTGTGCCAGGACCACCTGCCAAACTTGCAATTGTCACTCCGCGACTGGTCAAGGCAGGTGTTTCGTTGCCTGTAATAATACGGTTAGAAGATGTTTGGGGAAATACTTGCTGGGGATTGGGAGGACAACTGCAGTTAACAGGTCATAGTTCATCTAGAACTCTACAAGAGCAGTTGCTGGATTTGCCAGAGCAAGGTTGGGCTGTGGCAAAAACTACCTTGACTTTGGATGCAGATGAAGAAACAATACTCCAAGCGACTTTGGTAGGAACTGAGTTACAAAGCGCTCCTACTCCTATCACAGCAGATAGCAACCTGGCTTATCCTCGTGCCTTTTTTGCCGACCTTCATGTCCACTCTAACAACACAGTAGGAACAAATAGTACCGAGTATAATTTTGCTTACGGTCGAGATGTTGCCGGATTGGATGTTTTGGGTTATACGGCAAATGATTTTAATATTACTGAGGAGCGGTGGAAGCAAGATGTGAAACTGTGTCGGGAGGTGACGCAAGAAGGCGAGTTTCTTTGTTATCCCGGTACAGAGTGGTGTGGAAATTCCGCTGCGGGGGGCGATCGCAATGTCGTTTTCTTAGGTGACGAGGTCTTATTCCCCTACGATCGCCAAGGAAAGCTCGTTCGTTCCTTCGAGTGGAACGAAGACATGAAAGGCAAACAACTGCTTCCTGGAGCTTGGCCTGTAGATAAACTTTATGCTGCATATATTCACAATCCAGAGCAGCACCTACTCATCCCCCACATCGGCGGACGGCGTGCTATTTTAGACTGGCATCACCCCAAACTCGAACGTCTGATAGAAATTGGTTCTGCTTGGGGACACTTCCCTTGGTTTTATCAGGATGCTATTAGTCGAGGATATAAAGTTGGGGTGTCAGCGAACGGCGATGAACATCGCGGACGCTGTGGCGGTGGCGTTCCTGGGACAGCGGTTTTTGGGGTCAATGGTGGAGTAACGGGAATTATTTCCCCCTCGCTGACAAAGTTAGATATTAATCATGCCCTGCGTTCTCGTCATACCTGGGCAACAACAGGCGATCGCCTGGTTGCTTTGCTTTGGTCAGGATCGCACATTCAAGGAGATGAATTGACTGCATCCGGTGCAGTGACCATTCATTATCGATTGTTAGGCACAAGCGGCTGGGACGAAATTGCCGCATACACTCACAATGGGTTACTCTGGCATCGCAACCTCCAATCGGAAGCAGGTTACGCTGCAAATAAAATTCGCCTGCGCTGGGGTGGCTCACGAATTAAAGACCGCTATCGTTGGGCTGAGTGGCGTGGAACCTTGGAATTTTCCAATACTTTAGTTCAGAGCTATCAGCCTCATGGTTTGGAACATCCAGAGGAATATGTTAGACGAGATGGACCACTGAAACTAGAGTTTAGTTCAGATACCTACGGAGACTCTGATGCAATTGAAATCGAACTTTCTGATTTACTCCACGCTCACTTCCAGCTGCATGTTGAAATCGGTAGTTACATGAAGGTAGGAAGCCCACTACGGCGAAATCCTTATATCCATTGTCCGGAATTTAGCTGGGAATTTTCCGGCAAAGACCTGATCAACAAAGGAATTTTGCGGCAAGAATTGGGAGGAGCAGAGCTTTTCATTGCGGTAGAACGCTTAAGTGCAACTCCTATGCCAACAGATGTTAGTGGTAGCTTTATACTAGAACCTCAGTCCAGCCCCCACGGTTTTCTGCCAATCTATATTTCAGGTCGTCAGGTTGATGATTCTAAGGTCTGGACTAGTCCTGTGTTTATCACGTTTGAAAATTAAGCAGGGATACTTGCCGAGAAATCGGGTTTCTTAATAAGGTTTAATGTAATTGTGGCAGTATTGAGATTTATTAAGTGGGCATTATGAGGTATCGGCAAGTCCTAGCTGGGTTGGTCTTAGCTATAGTTCTTTTCTTGTTTCCCTTGTCGGCAGAAGCAGCAAGTTCTTCGAGTATCAGCCGTGCCGCAGGGAATGGACTCAAAGGTCAGGATTTCTCTGGTCAAAGCTTGATTGGGGAAGAATATACTAATCTCAATCTGGAGAACGCTAACTTTAGCGATGCTGATTTGCGTGGAGGCGTTTTTAACGGTTCTGTATTGCAGGGAGTAAATCTGCATGGTGTAGATTTTAGTGATGGCATAGCCTACCTGGTCGTCTTCAAAGGCGCTGATTTAAGCGATGCAATTTTTACAAACGCAATGATGTTGCGTTCCACTTTTGATAATGTTGATGTCACAGGTGCTGATTTCAGCAATGCAGTTTTAGATCGTCTGGAAGTGAAAAAACTTTGTGCTAAGGCAAGTGGGGTGAATTCTAAAACTGGTATTTCCACCCGTGACTCTTTAGGATGTAAATAAAATACCAGATATTTGATCAGAGTTTTAAGCCTCTCCCCTACAAGGGGAGAGGTTTGGAGAGGGGTCAAATCAGGATACATCGAACTCACGTTGATAACGGTTTTGGTCTTATCACCAAACGTATTGGGCTATATTTGCCTTATTGCCGCTTATAAGGACGGCTAGTAGTGCTGGAGATATACAAATTACTGCGCTTCCAGAGTTAAAGAAAGCTAGACCAAGGGAGTGCTGAAATTGACTCTACTATGTTACAGCAAAACATAAAACGTTTGGATACTGCTTATAAAAATTTCTTTGTTCGCGTAGCGTCTCCGTCAGGAGAAGGTAGAGGTTTCCCAACATTCAAGAACCGCTCTAACTTTACGTCTTTCACTTTTGCTGTAGGCGTTAAGATTCAAGACAATAAAATCTATTTGCCCAAAATAGGGTGGATGAGGTTCCACAACTCTAGACCTATTCCAGACGGTTTTAGTATTAAGGCTTGTACCGTAAGGAAGCGTCAAGATGGCTGGTATGTTTCAGTCAGGATTGAGGATAAAACTGTACCTGACTACATTCCTAGACCTTTAAACGAAGTTCAATCAGTGATTGGTATTGACCTAGGTTTAACCAAGCTTATTCACCTTTCTGATAAACATCAAATTGATAACCCTCGGTTTAGCACTAATAAGAAAACTAGACGTATTCTAAAGATTAGACAACGTAGAGTTAACCGCAAGAAGAAGGGTAGTAAAAACCGTAATAAGGCAGCCCAAAGAGTTGGAAAGTAGCACAAAAAAATAACTGACAAACGCCAAGCGTGTGCCAGTGGTATGTAGCCAACAAAATAGTATCTCGTAAGGTGGATGCTATTGGTTTGGAAGACTTAAATGTTGCTGGGATGTTACGACGTTGCAAGGTAAAAATTGATGAAAAAACAGGACGGTTCCTAAAGAACGGACAATCGAGAAAGAAAGCATTAAATCGCTCTATCTCTGATGCTGCATGGACTGAATTAACTTTAAAGATTGAGTATCTTGCTGCAAAGCGTGGAAAAGTCGTAATTAAAGTTAACCCTCGACATTCTTCATGTGAATGTAGAAATTGTGGTCACACAGATAGACTAAATCGTGATAGAGAACGATTTATTTGTACGAGTTGTGGTCACATAGAACATGCTGACATCGGAGCAGCAAAAACAATTCGAGATAGAGCATTGAATATAGTACGGGGGGACTCCTCGGAACTTACACGCCCGAAAAATCGCATTTGAGAAATCACCACGCTCTATGAGCAAACGTGGTGAGCCGCTTAACCTGAGTAATCAGGATATTAAGGTAGCGATATCTTAAGAATCTCCGTGGATGGGTGCCCGGAGAGTGTCAACCAAATTTATCTTTGCTCCAAGGGAAAACTTCATGCTGCTATGTTGCGCCTCCATTTAGGAGGATTTCTGTCGCTCTTTGGGCAGGAAGCGGTCGATAGAACAGGAAACCTTGTACATTCTCGCAGTTGATAGATTTTAAGAACTCCAGTTCTTCTTGCGTTTCTACCCCTTCAGCGGTGAGTTTCAACCCTAAGCTATTCCCCAAAGCAACGATCGCCTTGACAATGTGAGCAACTTTGGAATCTGTTGTTAAATTTTGGATAAACGACCGATCAATTTTTAAAACATGGAGTGGCAATAGTTGCAGGCGTGACAGGGAAGAATAACCCGTACCAAAGTCGTCAATCGAGAGGTAAACGCCCATAGACTCCAGCTTTTGCAACACATTTTTAGTAAAGTCTAAATTTTCAATAGCAGTGGTTTCGGTAATTTCTAACTCTAAAAAGTGCGGATCTAGCCCCGTTTGGTTTAAAATCATTGCCACTGTCTCGACCAGTTTGGGTTGGCGAAACTGCTTGGGAGAAAGATTGACAGCCATTGTCAGAGCAGGAAATCCCGCCTCTTGCCAGGCTTTATTTTGTTCGCAAGCTGTTCGCAGAACCCACTCGCCAATGGGGATAATTAATCCGCTTTCCTCAGCAAGGGGAATGAAAACATTGGGAGCCACCAATCCCATCTCAGGGTGCTGCCACCGCAATAGAGCTTCCATACCAGTAATTTTTCCCGTTGCAATGTTCACCCGAGGTTGGTAGTATACGACGAATTCTTCCCGCTCCAAGGCATAGCGTAAGCTCTTCTCTAAAATCAGCAAATTGGGAGTTTTGGTACTTACAGAAGCGGTGTAGAACTGATAGTTATTCTTGCCGGCATCTTTGGCTTGATACAAAGCAGCATCCGCATGTTTGATTAAAGTTTCGGCATCAGGACTATGCTCATTGAACAGAGCAATGCCAAGGCTGGCAGTGACGTGAAGTTCGTTTCCTTCAAGATAGAAGGCATCGTGAAATGCTTGCAGGATTCTTTGGGCTACAGGCACAACTTCTTCAACTTGATGAATGCGAGGTAGTAGAATAGTGAACTCATCTCCTCCCCAACGGGCAATAGTGTCCCCTGTTCTGAGGGCATCTCGCAATCTTTGAGCAACGCTTCTTAATAATTGATCTCCCAGCGTGTGTCCAAGAGAGTCATTGATGGTCTTGAAGCGATCCAAGTCGAGAAATATCACAGCTAAACTTTCTTCATTGCGATCTGCATTGGCTAAAGCAACGGAAAGCAGCTCGCCAAATAGCAAGCGATTGGGCAATTCAGTCAGCAGGTCATGCAGCGCCTGGTAGCGAATCTTTTGCTCCACTTGCTGACGTTGCTTAGCACCACTAATACTGGCTGCCATTGTTAAGAGAGTTGATTCTTCATGCCTTGACCATTGACGCTGTGAGGAACAGTCAGCCAAACCAAGATAACCCCAGAATTTCTCATCCAACCGCAGAGGTACTAAAAGCAGAGACGCAATGCCGCATTGAGTGAGAAGTTCTCGTTCAGCAGTCGGAAATTCTCCGGTCAGTCCGCTGATCGAGTTTCCACTTTCAAGAACTGTGTTCCAGCAAGCGAGTACGGAAGTCTGCTGAGGCTGGTTTTGCCAGTACTGAAGCGAAGGTTCATAATCGGAACTCGTCCATTCAAACTTTAGGCTCAAAGCCATCTCACCTGTTGCGAGATGAGGATGCTTCTCGAACACGTAGACGCGATCCACTTTAGCAGCTTCGCCCAGCACAGCAAGAGCCTTGTCAATAGCTATTTCGTAGTTCAATTCTGCCAGTAAATAATTTGTGGCTTCAGCAACTGCTTGCTGTAAGCGATCGCGTTGGCGTAATTGGGCTTCCGCCTGCTTTTGTTCTGTAATGTCTCTAATAATGAAAGTCCTGATTAAATCACTTTCAGCAAGGTAGTGAATTGATTGTTCAAAAACTTCTGTGCCAACTTCCACTTCCCGAACAAAAGAACTTTCCTGGTCATTTTGAACTGCGGTGAGGACCCCTGCCAATATGGGATGCTGCTGACGTGCTTCCCTAAGATTGGGAAATTTGCGTGCAGCAGCGGGATTGAGATAAGTGACGCTTCCCTCCAAATCGATCTCAATAATCGGATTGGGGATGAGTTCAGGAAAAGAGGCTAGACGAGTTAAGGCGATTTCACCTGCTCCTTCGAGGGCGGTATTAGGAGGGAAACTTAGGGTTTCAAAAGCATTAGCTGAATTGGTTTGCTCCAATATCAACCTAGATATGTCTTCAGCTTCACAAGATTCAGAAAAAGCTTGTTCTGATATGTTATAAATGATATAATATACAGCCTGAACTTGGCTGTTGCCAAAATCTATGACATCACCATGCATCAAGTCATGAGAAAAGCATTTTGTACCGTTTACAAATAAGCCATTTGTACTTCTTTTCCCCTTAAAGCTGCCATCAATAATCCGAAAAGCATATTGATCCGTCTCTGGAACAGTGACCCGTAATAGAATTGCGTGTTGTCTAGAAACTGACCGAGAACGTAGAACAATAGCATTCCTCGAATCCCGCCCGAGAGAATAAGTCGCCTCTTGAAGGGGGATAGTTCGCTGTCCTTGAAGGTCTTTGATAACCAACAAGTGGCGTATTTTTTCCCGCTCATTTTTTGGCATCGCTCTTCCTTAAATTCTCCTGTGACGAACTCGATTGGCGAACTTTGGTTGGGTCACTTTCCTACACTGTTTTTCTTGGTTAAATACCTAGAATAAAATCAAATACCTGCTATGACACAGGGTACATTTGCGGAACTTTTAAGCTGAGGTGATAAAGAATTCAGAGAAAACGGAAATACATCTGAGAAAGATTATCAGGATTGCAAATTTTTAGGGAAGCGCTTGCGGAAATTACTGAAAAAAATGCAAACAACTGTCTCTTGGTAGATTTGTTGACTAATAGTAGTTAGATATGCTTATTTTGATAGGGTGATAGAGAAAATGTAAAACTAGATACTTGCCCTAACTTACGCTCTTAAAAAATTGAGTCACACCTATGCAAATTGGGGTAAGAATTTTGATACACTTTGCGTCGGGTGTAGAGGGTAGATCAGAGATAAAATAAGGAGTTTAAAAGTGACAGAATAAAGTATGTATTTTTTCGCTCGTCACTTGCCTTAACTTCAGCATGATAAATGAGTACACCTGATGAGTTAATTGTGATACTTGAGCGCATCCTCGACGGTAACAGAGATGAGAGGGATATTACCGTACTGCGGCAATGGCTAAAAACGAGCAGCGCTCAGAATTTGCTGCAGTCAGGGAATTATATCGTTAATATTGCTGACGGAAAAGAAATTCATATTGGCGATCGCATCACCTACCAGGGTATTGATAAAGAAACGAAGGCAATTCTGCAACAGTTACAAGAGACACTCCACAGACTCTACATTGGAAAATCAACTCAGGAAAATGCCCAAATCTCTCCTCAAAATACCAGTGAAAAGTTTGTAGTTACAAGTAATTCACAAAAGCAACTAATTCCTCCACCACCACCGCCAAAGCTTAGTACTTTTGAGTTTGAAGTCGTAACTGTAGATACTCAAGGGAGAGAAACTAAGTCTTGCGGTAAACAGGCAGAGTATTTTATAGAAAATTTGGGCGAAGGCGTTGTACTGGAAATGTTTTCCATTCCAGGTGGTAAATTTCAAATGGGAGCATCCAAAGATGAAGAAGCATCCCAAGAGGATGAACGTCCCCAACACATAGTTACCATACAACCATTCTTTATAGGTAGATATCCCATTACTCAGGCACAGTGGAGGGTTATTGCAACTCTGCCAAAAATCGAACGCCACCTGAACCCCGATCCATCCTATTTTAAGGGAGATAATTTACCCGTAGAGCAAGTTTCTTGGCATGATGCATATGAGTTTTGTGAGCGACTGTCAAGAAAAACAGGACGAACATATAGCTTACCCAGTGAAGCCCAATGGGAATATGCTTGTCGCGCCAACACAACAACCCCATTTCATTTTGGCAAAACAATCACGACGAATTTAGCTAACTATTGTGGACAAGACCAAAAAATTAATCGTCGTTCGTACAAAGGAACTTATGCTGACGAACCATTAGGAGTTTATCGGCAACAGACAACTGAGGTTGGTAGTTTTTCAGCTAACGCCTTTGGACTATGCGATATCCATGGGTTAGTCTGGGAATGGTGTGCTGACTATCAACACCAAAATTATCAAGGCGCACCATTAGATGGTAGTGCGTGGGTGAATGGTGGAAACCATGAATCTCGAATTTTGCGGGGTGGTTCGTGGAAGTCACATCCTCATATCTGCCGTTCTGCATTTCGTTCCCTTGATAACCCAAGCAACAGCAACAACCAAATTGGGTTTCGAGTTGTTTGCTCTTTTATATAAACTCCATAATTTATGACTATTTTGTCCAGTAATTTCGTTGCAAGAACCTAATAATTCTAACTTTACAATGCCTCTTGAATGAATTCAGTAATATCTTGCATCAACAATGAAATATTTGAGGAATCAGAAAGAAATACACTAGTTTCTCTACGTATTTGAACTGTTGGATTAATTAGTGATTTATAACAGAAATCTCGGTATGGATGAGAAAGCCAGTTCCAACTTCCTACGACTGCAAATTGATTATCGCAAATCAAGATTCTTTGATTTGTTCCTCCACTGCGCGAACGAATGAGACGCGAACCTAATAAATCTTTAAGCTGTTTCTCTGCTTGAGCATCATTATCATCATTATTTACATCATTTTCGTGATCATGACTGAGATATCCATAAATTACACTTACCTGAACACCGTTTTGCAAGGCTGATATTATACTGTCAGCAAATTGTTTTGGTTCATCACCGCGAAGCCAAGGAGTAACTATTATGAGTTCCTGTTTTACTTCCTGAATCGCTTTTTTGAAATAATCTAAATGGTCACAATCAAAAACTAGAGAACTACTAGAGGATTGATACGGGTTTTCTATCTCAGGTTTGTACTCTAAAATAATTCCATTATATCGAATGTGTTCAACAAGCTGACGGGTCAGAGTCCCTTTCTCTAGCCTGTAAAGATTACCAACTAAAATAAATAGTTCTTTTGCTCTCGATACAGCAACATTAAGAAGGTTTGGTCGCTGGTTAATCCAGTTAACATTATCTTGCGATCGGCAAACCTTTGTAGATAAAATAATTACCTTTTTCTCAGCACCCTGAAAAGTGTGAACCGTCCCAACAGATTTTGGATCTAATCCAGATAAATTTTTAGCTAAATGCTCTCTCAATGCATCAGCATGAACCTTAAAGGGAGAAATAACACCTATATCTTCTAGTGAGTAACCTTTATTAAGCAAATGTTTGATTAAATCATATACAGCAGAAACTTCTTCCTGATTAACATTATTGCTGATATTCCCCTCAACATGATAAGCAATTAAGTTTGATTCCAATAATGAAGTGGCTGGTTTTGTTTTTACTTGTAGCCCATAGTTTGCAATAACATTGCAATACTCAATAATGCTAGGTTGACAGCGGTAATGTTCAATCAAACAAATCCCTTGACCCTTATCATTATCTTCTCCACTTGCACCAGCGGCGCGATGATAGGTAGTGGCGCTGTATTCTTCCTCCGGACTGTAACGATGGTAATCAATATCAGTTAATCCTTGATCAAGAAACGCTGTTTGACGATAATTATCTCGTCTTTGTTCACTTAGAGTGATGACAGGCTCAATTTGCTGCGGGTCTCCAACAATAATAGCTTTGCGCGATCGCACCAGTAAAGGAAACGTTTTGTGCAGGTCAATCATACCGGCTTCGTCTACGATTGTGCGGTCAACACATTCAGAAACCCACGGGAGCATATTTCGGATGGAAAGTAATGTAGTCGTGATGATAGGAAACATTAAACTTACATTTTTAATATGCTCCTCCAGATTTTCTGCCATCTTATTTATATCTTTCTTATTTCCAGAAAGAACACTTGAATACAGTTCTAAAGAATATTTAACGCGGTCTTTATAACAAAGTGCTTGGTAAGTGAGAAAGTCTCGCGATAGCTGAAATAACTCCTTGTGCTTGTCATGAAAATTTTGATGAAAAGAAGCGTAAAAATCTTGTATTGAAGTAGCCAGCAGGTTTTCTAATGAAGTTAATTCCTCGTGTGCATTATCTCTTTGTTGCTCTGTACTAACTATATTTTCAGAAATTTCTTGTAATCTTCCTTGTACACTTTTTAGCTCATCTGCCTTTTCTAGTCGTTCTCTAACCAACCGTGCTTCCTGAATAAATTCGCTGCGAGTATTGGGATTTCCTACAGGAAAAGGAGTATTGAACGTATTTTCAATTGCTGACTCGCAAGCTAAAACTGCGTTTGTTATAATCTGTTTTTCTGTTTTCTTAGTCACCCAGCGCCATAAACGCATCCACCAAGGTAATGTTCCTTCGGGTAACTGTCGTTCTGCATTATCAAAGCGAAACTTAATTTTTCGATAAGCTTCTATTGGAAGTTGTTCATACTCTGCTAATTGCCTTGACCGTAGCTGATACTGGCTTCTCGTCGATACTGCTGTTTCTAAATTCTGTTGAAGTGTTTCTATTGTTTCTAAAACTTGAGGTAGTCTCTCTTCACATAAAGCTTTTTGGCGACGTTGCTCTAAATAATTAGACTCTGCAGCTATGAACTCATGTTTAATCTGGTTTATTTGCTGTTTTAAAGTATTAAAAATATTCTCATTGAAACTATTTTTTTCTAAAAAAATAAGTGCTTTCTGTATCTGTTCAGCAGCACCTCCCGATGATTGTATGTTAGTTTTGCTTCCTCCTCTGAGATAGAGAAAATCATGTTTTAACGATTCATCTTTTAACCACTCATCTACCTTTTCAATAACGTTTTCAACTGCTTTATTGTTGGTACTGCTAATAACTATAAGATTATTAATATCCTCGCCTTTTTCAATCAATCTAAGTGTACGTTGGGCTACCTGTTGGGCAATAAGATGAAGGATGAGGGTAGTTTTTCCAGAACCAGGTGGTCCTTGCACAGCCGTTATCGGTTCAGTTTGGGCGTGTTTCAGTGCTGTCAGTTGCGAGTTAGTCGGTGGATGGGTTGGGAAAGCACCCATGTAAGTCACTTGATGTTCTGGAGGCTGAGGTACACCGAACAGATATTCATAAGCTGGATGTCCTTTTGACCAATTTTTTGAGCCTGACTTGATTTCTTTCAGGTCTTGCTTGAGATTGCTAGAAAATCTGCCTCCCTTAAACTCAAACAAGTATGGCTGCCGTTTAATCTGGTTAGAAGAGCGACGAGGTATAATGAGCCGCTGCACGCACTCCTCATAAGTTCCAAATTCTAGCTCAAAGGTTGTTTCGAGAAATGGTCGCAGCCCATCTTGGGTAATCAATTGCTCCCGTTGTTCATCATCGAGTCCAAGGAAGGTGGCTAAGTTATCTCCTGCTTCCATGAGTTTCAGGTCATTTAGATTCCACCCTTGTTCTTGATGCTCTCCTTTAAGGATGGGTGTAATATCCAAGCTAAACAAAGGACAAAGATAAGATTTTCCCTTTTCTACATCTAAAACTTGCGGAAAGGACAAAGCCCACACTGCTTCCTGTTGACCTTTTTGCCCTTGGGTAACTTTTTGTCGTAGTTCTGAAAAGGTAGCTTGCTCAATTAATACATGGTCGCGTACTATGCTGACACCGCGCTGTTTTATTGCATCGCTATTGGCTTCAATCTTGGCGTTACTGTAATCCTCTAAGGCTATATAATCAAACCATGCGTTGAGAATTGTGTCTACCTTGCTAGCTGCGTTCAAAACTATCTCCTGGTTGTTGTACTGGCTTCAGCTTCCTTATATACAACTGTTTTCCGGGATAATCCGGAAAGTTGGCGCTAAATTATATTTTTTTTTATTTGCACAGATTATGTGCTGTACTCAAATAAGAAGGTGATTCACGGACGTGTAAAAGCTTGCCTATGTTGCATCTCTAGCCTAAAACAGGAAGAAAATATCGCTTACCCAGCAAAGCTGAATGGGAATACGCTTGTCGTGCCAAAACAAGACGCTTTACACTACGTAATCTATATTCAATATTCACCAAGAAAGAATCATCCGTCAGAATCATTCGTCAGAATATTAAACACCTTCGGAATGGGTATAGATTAAGAGTTCTGTTCCTGAGTATTGGTAGGCGCGCTCCCGGATAAATCCAGTGGAGAAAAAAGAAAGTTTTCCGCATTGCTATACCCCCGGATAAATCCTTTGGGGATATTCTGTAACTAGTGTTCTGTGTTCTGCGTTCTTCTTAAACTTCATTCCTCGATTCAATTTCCAATTCTGGGAATTCTCCTCGTCTTATACGATTGACATACTCTTGAGCATCCATTCCGCCCAAATGATTAGGAGCAATGCCACGAAATTCTTTGACATTGTGGCGAGGCATGGGTTTTATCTCGCAATGAATAATTTTCTCTAGGAGATAGGAAGCCAAGCGCAATTGCTCTTCAGGTGGCAGTCTATCTGCTAGCTTCATTAATTCCAGCAGTTCTTCAGGGACAAGTTATTTTGATGGACGTACAACTCGAATTAGTTTACCTCTTAAGGACTCCTGAGCTGAAATCGCTGTGTGAATTCTTTCCGCAAACTGGCTTCTATCTGAATCGTCAGTGCAAACAATAATACCAGCATGTTCTGGTTGTAAACGATGTAAGCGTTTAAAGTCGTTTCGATTGAGCGTTAAAACAGCTCGCTCGTTGCTGCTGGCAAAGGCGAGAACTTCATCATCGGGAATCCTTTGATTAGCGAGTCCTGCTTCCTGGACTGTAAGAACATCATGTGCCAATTCGCGCAGGCATTCCACAACTTGAAACGGAAACTGTTCATCAGCATACAGACGAACCATTAGTCTTCTTCATTTTCTTGAATAGCAGTTTCGATTTCTTCTGGGTATACTGTTGCATAAACCCAAGCGTTAGTTAAGTCAGTTGCAGATAGGGTAGGATAGTCTTTCAAAAGTTGAGCTTCGCTGATGCCTAACCGACGAGCGTTGACTAACACCCATACAGGGATACGGGTTCCAGCAATACATGCATCGCCGCCACACACACCGGGAGTTTTCTCAATCCCACGCCAAGGGTTGCCTAAGCTCTGGGCAAGTATCTGAATCGCTTGTGCTTTCTCGTTTGGTGTTAAGGCAAGTAGTTCCGGTTCCAACTTTTGAAGCGTCATAGTATTTCCACCGTCGCATGAGAAAAAACTGGATCTATATATTTTAACGGAAGCCAGCTTCGCTCTACCCTCAACAAAATCACTGCGGCAAGATTATCGCAGAAATGACGCACACTCATCTTTCAAGGAAAGCACTTTTCGATTTTGGCGATCGCTCACAACAACCTCTCCTCAATCCCCTACCTGAACAAGATGACAAAGCCTTCTTGAGCAAAGTGCTGGTCATGGGTTAGGACTTCTGTGATGCCCAGTTGCCGCATAATATTCATGGAGATACAGTCAGTTAGGCTATAACCCTTATCAAAACGGCTACGATATAGCTCCAAACCAGCCAGAAAAGATGCGTGAGTCTGTTCAATCACTTGAATTTTGGTATTATTGAGGATGTTGTCCACCAAATCCACAGTACGTTGCCGCATTCGAGTGCCTGCTTCTGAGTAAAAGGTGAGCACTTCTGTCAACACTTCATCTGTAGTCACAATTTGGATTTGCCCCAGTGAATTGCTGGTATTAAGAACTTGATTGTACCAATCATCTCCTGGATTGATTAAAGCAACCCAGTAGAAAGTATCTGCAAATAGCGTCTTCATGATTTCCGTTTAGGAATGCCATAGATGTAATGATCATGTTGCTCGGCACCATCTGATCGCAGTTGACGAATTTCTTCTTCGGTCATATCTTGGGTGATTTCTTGAGCGATTTCCCAGATAGGTCTATCAGTTCCAGAATCTATTTGATGTTCTTGTTTTTTCAGGTAAGTGCTAAGAATTGTCTTGAGAGCATCAACAACGCTTTCAAGAGAATCACCTTGTACTTGACTCCCTTCTATTTCAGGGCTGTAGGCAGAATAACCTGATTGACTTTTTTCAATTTGGATACTAATTTTTGCGTTCATTCTTTTGTCTCCTTTTCTCAAAATTGGCGGCGTGAGCCTGTGCAAAGCACGTATCGCTCTACCCTCAACAACATCACGGCAGCAAGATTATCGCAGAAATCACACCCACTCATTTTTCACGGTTACGCTTTTCGATTTCGGCAATTGGTAATAATAAAGTTTCCTCAATCTCGTCCTTTACCTCATTACTGACTCTATCAGTAGCATTCAAACAATCTATTATAACCTTGTTTGCATCATAGTATAGCTGCAAAAACATTTGCTGATTTTCATTAACTTTCCAGCCAATCTCTATGTATCGGTAGGCGGCTATTAATAATCTCAGTTTTTCATGCCATTCTTTTCCAGTGACTTGCCACCACTTCTTACACTTCTCTACTAGACTTTCTAGTTGCTCATTTCTAGTGCTATAAACTTCCCAATGTTGATGGTAGAGTTGTATGTAGTTTTGCGTTAGGCTATGCAACTCCGCCTTTAAGTGTTGTAAGGCGTGATAGAAAGTAGGAGGCAACACACAGTCGTTAGCTAATGCCATAGAAAACTTAAAACCTTGAGCGGAATCAATGGGGTAGCTAAACCTTGAGTTATGTAAGCGCTTGAGTATGTCAGTTATAGCATCTTCACGCGGTAACTCCAATTCATCATGAAAATTATGTCCATGACCATGAACGATACCAATCGCTGATTCAAGATTTGAATCAAGAGCGCCAGCTAGAGAAAAATCTGAGTAAATATTACCCTTAGGTACATAGGCGCGAATCAAATTAAAGTCTAAGAAAAGAGAAGTAGCCAATTTATTAGGTAAAATAGTATCGAATGTGTATGTATGTGCAGTTACAAGAGTGAAGTAGAAAGCACGAATTGCTGCTAGCTTATAAGGTGCTTTAACTAAGTTTGATTTTAGCCTGATCCATTCTAGAAATTCTTGTAAGTTTTTATCTTCAATCAAAACCAGATCAATTTGTTTTTTCATCATTCGTAACAAACTATCAAGTTCCAATTGACTTTGAGATACTAATAAAAATACTTCTCGCCATTTTGTTTGAGTAACGTTTATGGCTAGTTCCTGCCATCTAGCCCGATCGCAAAACCACTTCGCCACAAAATACTCTTGAAACGTCAGGTGCGAAAAAGACCAAACTTTCTGCGATCGCTCAATCAACAACCCATGCTGCGCCTCAATCGCCCTTAACACCACCCGACTATCCCGCCGGGAAATCTCCAAAAACTCTGCAATATACCCTTCAATCTCCTCCTGCTCAAACAGCACATATTGCCGTTGTTCAAACTTCTTCACCGCCAAATAACTCAAAAGTTCCTGCTTTCGCTCCACCGATAAGTCTCGATAGATTTCATCCCGCTCAATTGAGCGCGACTTGTCCCACTTCTCCAGCAGTAACTCTAATCCCTCCTCATACAATTTCGACCGCTTTGAGTAAAACTTCCCCTGCGCTTGGAACACCGCACAGGTTAAACTTAGCAATATAGGTGTAATTGCTAATTCACGAATAGTCTTATTTTCTTCTAAATAGAGCTTGTCTAAAAATTGTCTTGCCTTTGCTTTTCTTTCCTGTGTATTAGAACAAACTACCTTAAACCAGTGTTTTGCAAATGCGTTCACTTGCGCCTCATTAAAGTCTGTAACTTCCACATAATCAAAACGCTCAAAGCGCGATTCTTGGCTTTGTGTTCGACAAGTTATTACCAACTGATTCTGCGGGTAGCTACGGACAAATTGTTTAATTTTCTTGGAAATTTTCCGTCCATTTTCCCCTGTTACTTCATCTAAACCATCAAGCAAAATCAATGCTCTGCCTTGACTCAGCACTAACTCCGTCTCAACTTCAGATAATCGCCATTGCTGAGTTAAATAACGCTCAAGACTATATTCAAAATTACGACCGTCATCAACAAATTCCCGCAGCTTAATCAACACCGGAATTCGATGCGGTTGCAGTTTTCCTTTATTACATTCGGTGACGATACGCTGTAGAAAAGTTGTTTTCCCCGAACCCGGCTTTCCCAAAACCATCAAATTGATATTTTTTGCCAGCACTGTTAACCCAGGCATTCTTTTTTGCTGCTTACCTAACCCAATACGATCTAAACTCAGGTAACTGGAATATTCTCCAACACCAGCGCTAAAATCTTGCCAAAGGTCGTCTAGTTCTGATTTGCGACTACTGCTGATTTCTTCGAGGATATTAACATCGACAAATAACTTGCCTAAATCTACCCAATGGTCAACGCCTAAAAGCGGCATCGTGCCATGTAAGCGTTGGATGTCGTCGTGAAAACGCGATCGCACCTTTTGCACAAGTTCATCAACTGAAAGCTTGTTTTGCTCTAACTTTGCAGCTTGGCTTGCTTCTGTATCTGCATTTTGGGAAAGGCGATCGCGTTGCGGCTCCTTTGGAGCATCGCCAAACTGACTATCTTGCGCCTGGTTAACATTATTGATGTACTTAGCAACTTGCACTGTTATTTTGTCACTACCCTCACATGCTTGGCGAAAGGCTTCAATTTCCTCGTCTGTTGCAGTGCCTGCTGCTAGTTTTTCAATAATAACCTTCAGTTCATCTGGCGTAGCCATCAGTCATTCCTTATCCCTGTCCCGCAGTCATTTGTTGTAAACATCACCAATATGAAAATTACTGGCTTCATTGATATTAGTGATAAATTTCCCATATTGGTTTATAGTCTCAGCAATTTTATTAATCTTTTGCGTTGCTTGAGGTTTAACCTCATCCCATCCCTTATCAGGTAAACCTTTACCACCGCGAAGCTTGGCAATTACAAAATTTCCTCCTGTCATATCAAATTGAGGAGTTTGCTCTTGATCTAACTTTCTCGCACTTTCAGGTACAGATGTAGTCAAATGATCCATCAAATTAGAAAGCCGCACTTCTGTATCACCGGGTTTATTCCCAGCACCTTGTAAAGCTTCCAGAAAATGATAAGTATAGATGCTATTATCTTTAATCCACAAAGATTTTTGTTCTCCTTCAGAAGATGTGAAAACGACTCTACCTTTACCTTGTTTCAACTCCTCAATCAACCCTTTGGATGGGGCAATTCTAATAAAATCATCAAATTCTTCTTCTAGTTCCAAGTCTGCCTCTTTAGAAGTCGCCATACCTGCTGCATGACAGCTATCAACGACAACTAACAAACGTTCAGCTTGAATTTGTCGTAATGCATCTGTGAAAGTTTCTGCTGCTAATGCAGAACTAGCCATTTTAGTAGGCTTAATATCATGTTGTAGTAAATAATAAAGCTTTGTTTTTTTATCTACCCAGCCATGTCCTGAGTAGTAAACAAATACGGTTGCATTTGGGTCGGATTCTGCTTTTCCTTTTAACCAATTCAATCCATCTAGAATAGCTGCCTTAGTTGCCTCCTGATTATTTAGCACTCGAATATGCTCTTTATCATCAGGATAGGCACATAGTTCTGAGTCAATTAAAGCAGCATAAATTGCCTGAGTATCTTTTACTGTTACTGGTAGAGACAAGTCACGATAAGCTGACTCGCCAACGCCAATTAATAGTGCATAACCATGAGTAAATTTATCGCTCATTTTCTTCTTACTCCATCAAATTTCTTGGTTGTGGCAAGGCTATTTTTATTCTTCGTAGCGACTTACGCGAAAAATTACATAGTTGTAAGGAAGCGTGTAACTATTATCTCTATTGACAATTGCACCCATGTCTGGTTTGTAAACCCATCGCTTCCAATCAATCGCTATTTCGTCATCAACCTGTACCGCAATATAATTACCCTCGGCTAAACGACACCCCATAGCGGAATTTTCAAAGTCTAATCCCAGGTAAAATTTCTGTACAGCAACATTTTCATTGCGTTTAGCCAGTAACTTTAGCCAGTAACTTGACTACTCCCAAAGTAATTTCTGTAAAAGGTGCGATCGCTGGTTGGGCTGTTGTCAAAAGTTTGAGTCCACTTTGAAAAGGTGAAGATTCTAAAGCTGCTAATATTGTCTTGTCTTCTTCATTTTTAACGTTCACTGTTGAGCATTCAAAAGCTACTCCTTGGGAACCTACATTCAAACCAATAAACACAGGGTAGCCAGAAATACCAGCAGACTGTCCTTCTTGTACGCGATAAGTTTGGCTAAAGCTGACTGACTCTTGCGTGTCGGCTACTTGGTTTCGGGCTGCAAATGTTACCATAACATTGTGTGTTCCTCCGCCAGGATACTTTTCAATATGCAAGCGGTCGAGACGAATGTTGATGCGGCTGTTTTTGAGAGTATTATCGGGTTCAATTGCGCTGGGATGTTCGATGGGTTGAGACTTCATTGAACCTGATTTACGAGGAGCAATGTAGCCAAATTTATGCGTTGCATACATCCAGGGTTGGTCTTGGACTAAGTTTAAAAACTCTAAAATCCCTTTGTCACCCTGTTCGGGATTAGTATCTCCCACAACATCGCTTTCCACATCCGGGTCTTTCATCTGTTGCAGCTTTGCAGCTATCCATTCAGGGTCTTCGGATTCGCCAATAACCTTGATGTCATCGAATACACTACTGGGCACTTTGCTCTCCTATTGAGAAATATAAATTTTTACTAGCACAAATTGTTTTATCTGAGGGTTTCTACGGTTAGCTAACTGAAAAATTGTAGTATGTGTAATAATCAAGACGAATTATCTACTGTATTTCCTTAAGATTTCTAGCATCTACTTCTATTCAGCAATAAACCTGACCAGCGTAGACGCAAATGAGTTCCTATAAAGACTTAAGCGCTATTTTTGACCGTATTACCAATGGAGAAGAAACTGAGGGCGATATGCAAACCCTGCGGCAACTGCTGCGTGCCCGTGACGGTCAAAATATAGTGCAGGTGGGCAGCAACATTGTCAATATTGCTGAGGGTAGGGATATTCAGATTGGCGATCGCACTTACTATGGCAATGATGCTGAAGCCATTAAGCAAGCGCTGCGATCAGTATTGCAAGAGAAGCGAAAAGCTGAACGCCCCCGCAATGAGCGTCTGTTGCTGCAAGCGGTGAAAAATGAAGTTGTTGCCCGACTGAAGCAGTCGTTGCATAATGCGGTGTTGATTAACCTGGGGAAGGAAGCGCAGCCGGAACAAGTTAAGTATCCTTGGAGTTCAGACATCAAGATTGGGGATAAGCCAAGTGAACCTATTCCCGATACCATCAGCATCTTGGAAGTTTTTAACCAGGAGGAAATTGCAGGTAGGCTGCTAATTTTGGGTAATCCTGGTGCTGGCAAAACCACTACAATGCTAGACCTTGCTAAGCCATTGATTGCACGGGCAGAGGAAGAAGCTGATTACCCAATTCCGGTGTTGTTCAACCTCTCATCTTGGAAAGACGATAGACAGTCGATGCGGGACTGGCTGGTGGCGGAACTTAAGTCGAAGTATGGGGTGCGGAAGGATATTGGTGCTAACTGGGTAGATAATGCTAAATTACTCCCAATTCTGGATGGTCTTGATGAACTGGAGTCAGTCCGTCAGGAACTCTGTGTGCACAAGATTAACGAACTGTTGCAAAGTGATTGTCGTCCGCAATATCTGGTGGTGTGTAGCCGTCGGGAGGAGTACGGTAACTACGAAACCAGGCTGCAACTGAATGGGGCGATTTACTTACGAGAACTGAATGATGCACAGATTCAGGAATATTTGACAGCAGTGGGGCGAGGACAACTTTGGCAAACGCTACGGCAAGATGGAACGCTATTGGATTTGGTAAGAAAGCCACTGTTGCTGAGTATTACAGTGCTGTCAACGCAGGAGTTGTTGGTAGAAGATTGGCAGCAGTTGTCGTCTACGCAAGCGCGCTTGGAGCATTTGTTGAATGCCTATGTGCGCCGGATGCTGCATCGGAAGCTTGAGAGTAAGGCGTATGGAAGACACAAAATACCTAGTAAAAGGCAAATGCTAAAGTGGTTGGTTTATTTAGCACAGCAGTTACAACAAAAGTCGGAAACTGAGTTTTTGATTGAAAAGATACAACCAAATTGGTTCCCAAGTGAAATTCAAGCATTGATAAAGTTCTTAGAAAACATAACTCTTCAATTTGGTCTATTTAATTTCATTAGCTTGGTATTAGTACAGAAAGTAAGACCAGTGGAACAATTAAAGTGGTCTTGGCGTAGAGCATTTAAAGAATTTGTTTCTCGACCCAAAATGGTACAAGTTAGTTTAGTGCCAATCGGCATCAGCGTCTTGGGTGGTGTACTGGTTGATGCATTTTTTTGTGGATGGATTCTTGAAATTAACTTAGAAGATAGAACGTATCCAAACAAAGGCATCTGGTCCTCCTTACGGAATGCTTTAGCCTCTACTTTAGTTACCGGAGCGATTGTTGGAATACTTTGGATGCTGGGACGCATCAACGATGTAATTGTAATTTCTGCTAAACCGATCCAATCTGGAGTCATGATTAGCCTATTTTGCGGACTAACTGTGGGAATGATCTTTGGTGGTTTAGCCTGCATCCAACACCTCACCCTCCGCCTTCTGCTCTACTGCATTGGATACATCCCCTGGAACTATGCCCGCTTCCTCGACTACTGCACCGAACGCCTCTTCCTCCAGCGCGTCGGCGGACGCTATCGCTTCATCCACAAGCTACTGCAAGAACATTTTGCAGCCATGCCATTGGAGGGTGTAGGAAATAGAAAGACAAACTAAATACTACTTATAGTTATCTATCCAACTGCAACAAAGTACTGACTAAATCAGCAGCAGTTACAACATAAACACCATCAGCATCATTGCCAGGAATATCAACGTTACCCTTTGTAAAGCACAGTAGTGCAGTCACCCACCGCGCACCTTTTAAGCGCCTCACTTCCTTTGCTTGACCTTTGACTTTTTCAATCAAATCGCCCTCTTTAAAATCATAGGTGTTTCTGCCGTAACGCTTTCGCAGGCGATCGCTTTCATAAACTTTGGTACCACCGTGAGATTTGACATCGACTACGTACCAATTGCCTTTGGGAGAGTGCAATACCACATCCGCATCTCCCCATCTTCTAATTCGTAGGTTGTATTCTACTTGCCATCCTTGACGTTCCAGGGGGCGCAATAATGCAGCTACTTCGGTTTCGGCTTTAGTACCACGTTGAGCATCACCAGCTCGTTTCATCAAGTGTTGCCCATTGCGGTATAGGTAGTATGAGCCTACTAATCCCCCTAGCGAGAGCAACACTCCCAAAGAAGAAATACTTAAGATACTGAATAAAAGCACTGTCCCAATAAGAACACCCACTGCAAGAGCATAACGCAGAATTGCAGATTGGCGTCGCTCCTCACCCAATTTACGGATATACTCTCCTGGCTGTTTTTCTGGTAACAATTTTCTGTGGTTAATGGTATTAAATTTGCTTCTTTCTGAAGCTTACAGTTGTTGGGACTCTAAAAATTAAGGAAGCGACTACCACCACGTCAAGTGCAACCCTAACCCAGAGCAAGCAGTAAACCTTTTAGGGACTTCCAAATAAAAAAATATCCCAAATTTTCTTGTGGGATGGGTGTCCCCACCCGTCCTTTGTATTCAGGGCGGGCAGGATGCCCAACGCCAGTCGCCTACGGAGGGAAACCCTCCTGCAGCGCTGGCTCCCCCACAAGATGGATAATTTATTTCTTGGAAATCCCTTAACGCTGACAAAATAAAGTAATACTTAAAGGCAATATATGACCATTCTTGGCAACTAATACTTGCTGTTGCCAAAAAACATCATAATATCAGCCTATATGGAGCTAAGCGGATTCGAACCGCTGACCCCCTCAATGCCATTGAGGTGCTCTACCAACTGAGCTATAACCCCGCACTATTGTGCATTATGCATTTTAGTTTAGAAATTTACTATTTGTCAACACCCCTAATCGAAGACTGCCTATTTGCTAATTGCTAATTACTGCTATTAGCCACTAGCCGATCGCAATTGTCAATTCAAGATAGTTGCAACAAGTAGCTCATACAATGTCCCATCAGGAAGTAAACCACTAGCATGGCAGCTGCCGCTAAGGCAACCAGCGTACCAGCTAACATTAAGGAAAATTCTTTATTTTCATATGCCTTTTCCATCAGGTGCAGCGACCAGGCTACTAGCGCCACATCAAAGACTAAAATAGGTATCAACATATTTCTTAATATTTCTTAAATCTAGTTAATTTATATTAACATCATTTTCAAGATCTGTGTTGAAAGACTCTAGTTTTGGTCTATTTTTCGTTGAATAAAGATTTGCTAATGGGCATTACATTCTCACTGGAACTTGGCGATCGCGCAGATAAGTTTTAATCTCAGCGACGCTTAATTGTCCGTAATGTAAAAGCGAGGCAAGTAATGCTGCTTCTGCTTGACCTTCTGTAAGGGCGGTATAGATGTGTTCGCAATTACCTGCACCACCAGATGCGATCACTGGAATTTGTACGGCTTCAGCAATTGCCCGAGTTAACTCTGTGTCATAACCTGCTTGAGTGCCATCAGCATCCATACTTGTGACTAAGAGTTCTCCTGCGCCACGTTTTTCAACTTCTTGCGCCCAAAATAGGGCATCAATGCCAGTATTTTCTCTTCCACCACGGACATATACATCCCAACCTGGGTTATTGGGGTCTAGTCGTCGTCTGGCATCAATCGCAACGACTATACATTGGTTGCCAAAGCGATCGCTTGCTCGATTAATAAAATCTGGCTCACGTACCGCCGCAGAATTAATACTAACCTTGTCTGCTCCTGCTCGTAAAAGATTTTTAACATTTTCTAAGGATTGAATGCCACCACCTACAGTCAGAGGAATAAAGACCTGCTCAGCAGTTCGGTACACTACGTCGATGATAATGCCCCGGTCTTCATGAGTGGCTGTAATATCTAGAAACACTAACTCATCTGCACCTGCATCGTTGTAAACCTTTGCTAGTTCTACCGGATCGCCTGCATCCTTCAAGTTAACAAAGTTAACTCCTTTGACAACTCGTCCCGCCTTCACATCCAGGCACGGTAAGATTCTTTTAGCTAGCATTCCTTCGTTTTACACTCCTGTTGTGATTACCCGGAATCTAAATTTTAAATTGACAAGAGTATTACAGAAACAAAATTTTCGTACGTGAGTAAGGGGGCAGGAGAAAATAAGGGTGTAGAGGTGTAGGAAAATGGGCGTGTAAGTGCTGAGAAATTTCGCATTGTCAACTCTTAAGAGTCAATTGCACTTTTGTTCGCTTACACCCTTACCCCCTATCCCCAAAGACTCCTGGTGCAATCGTATACTGATTAACAGCAGCAACTATGGCGATTATCTCCTCGAAAAAACAGCCCCCAGAACCCAACGGACAACCAAAGCAGCGTCGGGAGGTGGCGAAAGTTCCTCCAAAGGAAAATCTTTTGCAACCTGAAGCAGCTGTTGATGAAGGTAAGCAAGAAGAAAGTATACGACCGCACCGATTTGCTGACTACATCGGGCAAAAAGATTTAAAGGACGTGCTAGAAATTGCCATTAAAGCCGCGAAGTCTAGGGGCGAGGTGCTGGATCACCTGCTGTTATACGGTCCTCCGGGATTGGGGAAAACCACAATGGCTATGATATTAGCAGCCGAGATGGGAGTAAACTGCAAAATTACTAGTGCGCCAGCTTTAGAACGTCCCAGGGATATTGTCGGGCTACTGGTAAATCTGAAGCCAGGAGATGTTCTGTTTATCGATGAAATTCATCGCCTGTCGCGGATGAGCGAAGAAATTTTATACCCAGCAATGGAAGATTATCGCCTAGATATTACTATTGGTAAAGGTTCCAGCGCTAAGACTCGGAGCATACCTTTATCAAAGTATACCTTAGTTGGGGCAACAACTCGTGTTGGGGCGCTGACATCTCCGTTGCGCGATCGCTTTGGCTTAATTCAAAAACTGAGATTTTATGAAGTCGATGAACTGAGTAAAATTGTCCTCCGCAGCGCCGAATTACTCCAAACAGCCATTACAGAAGATGGTGCAGCAGAAATTGCCCGTCGGGCGCGGGGAACACCGCGTATTGCCAATAGATTACTTAAACGCGTCCGTGATTATGCCCAAGTCAAATTATCTGGGGAAATTAACGAAAAAGTGGCAGCAGAAGCATTGCAACTGTTTCAAGTCGATCCCTGCGGTTTAGATTGGACAGATCGGCGGATGTTAAGTGTGATCATTGAAAATTTTAACGGTGGTCCAGTGGGATTGGAAACAATCGCCGCAGCGACGGGTGAAGATACACAAACCATTGAGGAAGTATACGAACCTTATCTCATGCAGATTGGCTATTTAAGCCGGACAACGCGTGGTAGGGTGGCAACACCAGCAGCTTACAAACATTTGGGTTTTAAACCCCCAAACGAACAATTGTCATTGTTGCCTTAAGTTTGTAGGTAGTTGTAGAGACGCGCCATGGCGCGTCTCTACATTTGATAGTTGTTAAAAATTTCTACTACCCACTACCCACTAATTACTCACTACTAACCACTAACCACTAAAATGAGATTAATCGTTATTTTTCTAAGTCTGTTGCTTGTGTTTGGGTGGGGTGAGGCTGTCATGGCACAAACTCAATCTCCCAATTTAAGTCAAGAACAATTACAGCAACGCGATGAGTTAGCGACAAAGGCTTTTGCGGCTACAGATAAAGGTGATTTTGCGACAGCTGAACGTTACTGGACGCAAATTATCGAGCAATCCCCAGATAATGCAGCGGCTTTGAGTAACCGGGGAAATTCTAGAGTTAGCCAAAATAAGTTGCAAGAAGCGCTGGCAGATTATAATAAGGCTATAGAACTTGCGCCGAATGTGACTGACCCTTACTTGAATCGCGGTACAGCGTTGGAGGGTTTGGGAAAATGGGAAGAGGCGATCGCAGATTATAATCATGTTCTAGAACTTGACCCCAAAGATGCAATGGCATATAACAATCGGGGCAATGCCAATGCTGGTTTGGGGAAATGGGAGGAGGCGATCGCCGACTACAAAAAATCCGCTGAAGTTACCCCAAATTTTGCCTTTGCCCGTGCTAACTACGCCCTTGCTTTGTATGAAACTGGTAAAGTAGACGAAGCAATTCGCGAAATGCGCAATATTCTCCGGAAATATCCTAACTTTGCCGATGTGCGCGCCGCCATCACCGCCGCCTATTGGGTACAGGGAAAACAAGGTGAAGCCGAGAGTAACTGGGTCTCAGCAGTCGGACTTGATCAACGCTATAAAGATATTAAGTGGGTGGCAAATGTTCGGCGTTGGCCTCCCAGTATGGTAACAGCTTTGAAGAAATTTTTGACATTGAAATAGGGGTATTTACTATGAAATTACCTGATGGACCTAAAACCCCCCCTTGGTTGCAACTATTACAGTGGGTTGCTGACCCTTTAGGTTATATGGAAACGTCTTTCCAACGGTACGGAGATTTCTTTACCGCCCGCTGGGCAAATCTCTACCCGGAAGCGGTGTTCATCAGTAATCCGCAAGCAATTCAAGAAATTTTCACCGCTGATCCTAAACTGTTTGACTCTGGTCGAGGCAATCAAGTGGGAAAAGTCGTGGTAGGAGAACACTCCATGCTTTTGTTGGATGGATCAACCCACCAGCGTCGGCGACGGCTTTTAACTCCTCCTTTTCATGGCGAACGGATGCAAGCCTATAGCGGTTTGATTTGCACCCTCGCCAAACAAGTCAGCAGTCACTGGACAATTGGCAAGCCCTTCTCTGTCAGGGAATCGATGCAAGAAATAAGTCTGCGAGTCATATTGCAAGCTGTTTTTGGTCTCAATGAAGGACCGCGTTATGAGGAACTCAGACAACTGCTAGCAGAGATGATGGATATGACAGTTTCTCCTTTACGGGCGTCTATGCTGTTCTTTAAGTTCTTACAAAAGGATTTAGGGGCTTGGAGTCCGTGGGGAAGCTTTCGGCGTCGCCAGCAGCAAATTGATCGGCTCCTCTACGCCGAAATTCACGACAGGCGTAGACAAAACGACCGTAAACGCACTGACATCCTCTCCTTAATGATTTCAGCTCGCGATGAGCAGGGTGAGGGGATGACAGATGAAGAGTTGCACGATGAACTGATAACTCTGCTGTTAGCTGGTCACGAAACGACAGCCAGTTCTTTATGTTGGGCTTTATACTGGATTCACTACCAGCCACAGGTACAAGACAAACTACTCCAAGAACTCAGTAGCCTCAGTGAAAATCCTAACCCTACAGACATTGTTCGTCTGCCCTATCTAACCGCTGTGTGCCAAGAAACACTGCGTATTTATCCACCATTATTCCTGACTTGGCCTAGGATTTTGAAAGCTCCCTTAAAGCTGGGAGACTATCACTTTGATACTGATACAGTGCTGCTTCCTTCTATTTATCTGACTCACCAGCGAGAGGATCTTTATCCACAACCCAAACAGTTTAAACCGGAACGATTTTTAGAACGGCAATACTCGCCATTTGAGTTTTTTGCTTTTGGTGGAGGCAATCGTCGCTGTGTTGGTGCGGCATTGGCGATGTTTGAAATGAAACTGGTAGTAGCGACAATCGTATCAAATTATCAACTAGCTTTGGCTGATAGCCGACCAGTGAAACCACAGCGCCGAGGCTTCTTTCTCGCCCCTGCTGCTGGGTTCAAGATGGTGAACATGGGTAGGCGCGTGCGTCAAAAGCACCCAAGTCAGCCTGTTGGTAGTTCAATGCTAAATTGAACTAGAGCCTGTGTGGAGTATGCGCTGATTTTGAGAACGCATCCCCACTACCATCCGCACACCCTCTGCTGGTTCTATCAGAACCCCGAAGATGCAATGGTATACAACAATCGGGGAAATGCCAATGCTGGTTTGAGGAAATGGCAAGAGGCGATCGCCAACTACAAAAAATCCGCTGAAGTTGCTCCAAATTTGAGCATCCCTCACCATTACCCATGCCGGCATGAATACTGTGCTCGGAGCTTTGAGCAGTGGTGTACCGTTGGTAGCGATTCCGATTGCCAATGAACAGCCAGGAATTGCAGCACGTTTGGCTTGGACTGGCGCTGTGGAGGTTGTGCCTCTAGGTAAATTGAGTGTAGAAAGGCTACAAAAGGCTGTTAAACAGGTGTTAAGAGAAGATTCTTACAACAAAAATGCCTTGAGACTACAAGAAGCGATTCAGCGAGCAGGTGGGGTGAGTCGAGCGGTTGATATTATCGAACAGGTCGTATCTACAGGGAAGCCTGTTCTTTCTCATGCCAACGGTTCAGAGAACCTTTGAGTGATTTTTCTCTTTATTTTTGTTGTATTGGTCATATATTTATGTCAGCGTTAATTCCAGAAATCACGCTTCCTAATGGAGTGAAAATCTTTTACAAAAATAAAGAGGAAGTGGATTTTTTATACGAAGAAATGCCCTTGTACTTCAAAAATGGAATCGAGTTACATGAAGGCAATACCGTGTTTGATGTGGGGGCTAACATTGGGTTATTCACACTATTCGTATGTCAGTTCTGTAATAACAATGCCAACATCTATGCCTTTGAACCTATCCCAGCAACTTTTGAAGTCCTCCAGCGCAATGTCCAACGCTTTAATCCAGGGAAAATAAAGGCGTTCCCCTGTGGACTCTCGCAAAATTCTAAGACCATAACCTTTGCTTTCTATCCCAACTCTACTGCTTGGTCTACCATATACCCGGATGATTCAAAGGAGCAGCGAAACTCTATAAAGAAGGTGGTTCTTGACAATCTCAAAGATGCGCCTTGCTTCATTCGTTGGCTTCGTTGGCTTCCTCCGTTCGTGCAATTGCCCTTTGGGCAATGCGCGGAGCGCAATCGCTTGTTCTCGACAACAAAATAGAAAAAGCTTTTCAAATGGAGCAAGTCACTTGCCAGTTGAGAACTGTATCAGAAATTATACACGAGCATGATGTTCAGCAGATTGACTTGCTGAAAGTGGATGTGGAAAGAAGTGAGCTAAATGTGCTTTTAGGTATTGAAGAACAAGATTGGCAAAAGATTAAGCAAGTTGTTATGGAAGTCTACAATTTGGATGGTCGAGTTGAAAAGGTTACGGCTTTACTTAAAGAACATGGGTTGAACGAGATTACAGTAGAGCAGGAACCCTTTTTAAAGGGTTACGAGAATTTCAATCTGTATGCGTTGCGGCAGAAGTCTTAGGAGAAATTCTCCAAGACTTCAACCAATATTGCCTAATATTGCAATTATGGTGCATCCAGAAAACCACTACGGATGAAGTACGAGAAATAGGTATTCAGCAATTCACCCTCTACAGGAGGACAAACAATGTCAGTACCCGTAAGGGCAGCAAGTGTCTGGTGACAGCTAATCTGGGGTCTTCTAGATTGCTGAAACAGCTCAGTAATAGTCAATTGCTCTTGGGACCACTTTTTAACAAAGAAAGGCAAAAGAGGATATAAAGGATTGGACGGCGATCGCACAGTATTATTTAGCTGGGAAAGCCAATCTTTGTAGGAAACTTTCTTAATTGAATAGCCAAAAGACCTGAGCAAATCACCGACCTGTCTCCAGTGAATGGATTGGGGATTATTCAAGTGAAAAGCCTTACCCAAAGACTCCTTTTGTCTTGATAAATAAACAATGGCTCGGCTGACATAGTCTACAGGAGATAAATCTAACAGAGAATCCAAGTCTGCCATGCATCCCATTTGGATATAACCTTTAATGACGCGGCAGATAATGTCATCTGTATTCCACACGCCTGTTTGACTATGCCCGGAAATAAAAGGTGGTCTATAGATACAAACCGGAAGCCCTCGATCACGCGCCATCATCACTAATTTTTCTGCCACCCATTTACTCTGAGAGTACCCAAGGTACATATCTTCACTATGAAGAAGCTGATCTGATTCGCTCACCACCTTTCGGTAATAAGCAGATGACTCAAAAACAGCGACACTAGAAATGTAATGAACCGGCTTAACCTTAATTTGACTTGCCAATCTCAGCACTTCTTGGGTTCCCAGAACGTTTATCGGCTTAAACCTTTCATAGGGATACACATAGTTGAGTAAAGCCGCACTGTGATAGATGATATCAATCTGGCTGGCTATCCTTTGAAACTGTTCAGCCGAAAGACCCAACTGGGGTTGAGACACGTCACCCAAAACTGGGATGATTCTGAAACTGAAATCTTGATTCCACAGTCCATAGGTTTCCAGATTCTTTTGAATCCTGATCTTGCCTGACTGCTCGTTGGCAGAACGCACCAGACAATAAATATCCGCCTGAGTCTGCTCAAGGAGTTCATGGAGTAAAAAGGCTCCTAAAAAGCCAGTTGCACCAGTTATGAAGATAGCAGCAGGTTCGGTCACTAGCTCAAAGAGTGCAGTACCAGGACTGATTGTAGCATCTAGGACAACTTCCGCGTTCCAATCCGTTCTTGAGTGTTCTTGAGAGGGCTTAGATTGCCCAACTAAGTGCTGAGTCAGTTGCTCAATTGTGGGATAATCCCATAACAAACTCGGAGACAGTTTACGTCCCAGCCAATTCTCCAACTCACCTGAAATGTTCACAGCTTGCACTGAATCCAGAGCATAGCGGGTTAAGGGTTCCTGAATATCTATATCCTGTAGATTAAGTTTGATCTGCTGGGAAATCTTTTCAACCAACCAGGCTTGAATAGTTTCTGCTGTTTGAGATTTTTGTTCAAAAAATTCCTGCTTGTCAGAATTTTCCCCTTCTGGGAGGGGATACAACTTGCTTTCTGTAAGGCTGTGTTGCCACTGATCCACCACATCCAGGCTGCCATCCAAAAACCCCACCCGACAAGCATGGCGCTGAATCTTATTACTGCCAGTCTTCGGAATACTTGCAGTATTCAGCAGCAGGACAGCATAAACTTGTAAATCATGCTGCTGCGACACCGCCTGACGGATGGCTGCAACCACCTCATCCACATTCAGCTTCTCTAGATAAGTCTCCTTAACTTCACAAGCAATAACTAATCGCTCCTCACTCTCCACTTCCACTGAAAATGCTGCACTACAGCTAGGTTGCAGTGCGGGATGACTTTTTTCTACGGTCAACTCAATGTCCTGGGGATAATGGTTGCGACCCCGAATAATGATCAGGTCTTTGAGACGACCCGTAACAAACAACTCTTTATCAAGCAAAAATCCCAAATCGCCAGTACGCAAAAATGGTCCTGGACTTCGTCCCGCTTCGCTAACATTGGTATCTGCTAAGTAACCGTGAAAGGTTTCCTTGGTTGCGTCAGGTCGATTCCAGTAACCTTGAGCAACACTTGGACTTGACACCCAAATCTCTCCCACTTCTTGGGGTGGACATTCGATTAACGATTCAGGGTTAACGATCAGGATTTTCTGGTCTAACCAAGTGCGACCACAACCCACGATTTTTTGGGTACTTTCGCTTTCACCAAGCGCTACGACCACTCGGTTTTGCTCAAATGCTGCCTTCTCAATGTTTTGGATAACAGGTGGCTGTTTTTTTAAACCTACAGAAATACCGACAACGCTCTCAGCCATACCGTAGCCGACATTAAATGCCTCTCGCCGAAAGCCACACTCGGTAAAGGTGGCGACGAACCGCTCAATAGTTTCTGCACGAACTGGTTCAGCACCGCTAAGAGCTAATTCCCAACTGCTCAAGTCAAGCATTGCCCGTTGTTCGGCAGTTGTCTGGAAACAAGCCATGTCATAAGCAAAATTGGGGGCAAGGCTTTGAGTCCCTTTGTAACGGGAAATCGCCATCAGCCAACGCAAAGGCTTTTGTAGGAAGTCCAATGGCGACATGATCGTAACAGGGAAATCACTGTAAAGAGGCTGTATGGCTCCAACGATTAACCCTGTATTGTGACCGAATGGCAACCAAGTTACTGTCCGGCTATTGGAGGTAAACTCTCCTGACGTATGGCTCATAGCCAAATTGTGCATCAAGTTGCTATGAGCGATCATCACCCCCTTCGGTGTCCCCGTAGACCCGGAAGTGTATTGGAGAAAAGCCAGAGTATCGCTGCTGAGTGTCGGTTTTTGCCAGTCTGCTCCCAAGTCATTGGCAATATTATCGGTAGCAACCAAATGTATCCTTGCTAATTCTGGATTTTCGGCAAAGCGGTTTTCTAAGTATGCGAGCAGAGAAGAAGTTGTGAAAGCTACTTTTACTTCAGCATCTGTGGCGATCGCTTCGAGTCTGGAAAGTGATTGATTGGGGCGGGGTGGATAAGCAGGAATGGCGATCGCCCCGGCATACAAACACCCAAAGAAACCGGCAATGAATTCCAGACCTGGTGGGTACAGTAACAATACCCGTTCCCCTGTAGCATTTAGGGACTGGAGATAGGCAGCGATCGCCCGTGCTTGTCGTTCTAATTCTTGATAAGTCAGACTGATACTTGCTGTTTCACCGTCCTGGAGAAAGGTATAAGTTTTTTGATCAGGCTGATTTTGCGATCGGTAGTGCAGCAGGTCTACCAAATTAGAAAATTTCATCGCTCTTTGCCGTCCCCTTAAAATATAAAATTTTCACTCATTCACAGATACGCTCTTTAGAGTAAGACTAAGCTAAACCTGTCATTCATACACAACTAAATTTGTTATCCAGAATATATTTTAAAAATGCTTGCCCAAAGAAATATAGGGATTTGTTTCTACTACCATATTCTACTGCTCATAACATAAGAAAAGGGCAGGTTAATAACCTGCCCGGATGCTGAACCAGAAAACTTAAAATTCTTTAAACCAGAACCTTCGCTAAAATCGGTCCAACACGAGTGGCGATTTCTGGAACGTAAACCTGCGACACGTAGTCAGCAATCATCCTATCTGTGTTGAACAGCGGTGCATTCGTCTTGATTGATGCCTTCATCATCTGCACCCAGCGGTGAGGAGTGCCGTTAGCATCCTGGTCATAGTACAAAGGCACTATTTGCTCTTCCAAGAGCTTATAAAGTGATTCCGAATCTATCCTATCTTGTAAATCCTGATCGCTGGTGTGAGCATCCTCACCAATTGCCCAACCATTTATCCCTTGACCATTGGCATCTGTTTTGTATCCTTCGCACCACCAGCCATCTAGGACGCTGCAATTGATGCCACCATTAAAGCAGACTTTTTGCCCACTTGTCCCAGATGCCTCCAAGGGGCGACGGGGATTGTTTAACCAAACATCAACGCCCTGCACGAGTTTTTGACCAACGTAAATATCGTAGTCTTCAATGAATGCAACTCGATGCTGAATTGCTGAATGTTGACACCACTCCATCAAGCGTTGAATAATCCGTTTGCCTTCTTCATCGGCTGGGTGAGCTTTACCTGCAAAGATAATTTGTACGGGACGTTGGGCATTACCAAAAATTCTTAGCGCCCGTTCGGCGTCGCGTAAAAGCAGATGACCCCGCTTGTATGGGCTGAAGCGTCGGGCAAATCCAATAGTTAACACGTTGGGATCAAGCAGTGTTTCTGTTGCCTGAATTTTTTCGTATTCTTCACCGCGCTGTTCCCGTGCTTTCTTAATTTTATAGCGGGTGTGAGCAATGAGTCGCTCTTTGAGGACTAGGTGCCGCCACCACAGTTCCTCATTTGGAATTTCGTCAATTTTCTCCCACGTCTTGGGATCAATGACACGAGTTTTCCAGTCTGCGCCTAAGTATTGAGCGTACAACTCTGCTAACAAGGGAGCAGTCCAAGTGGGCGCATGCACACCATTGGTAATATAACCGATAGGGACTTTGTCTTCAGAACGTTCTGGATAAAGAATCGTCCACATTTTGCGAGAAACCTGACCGTGCAATTCACTCACGCCATTGGCAGCACGACACATCCGCAGTGCCAAAACTGTCATGCCAAAGGGTTCCCAAGGATCGCCCAGTCGCCGTGCGCCCAAGGCAAGGAATTGCTCGCGGGATAGGCGTAACTGAGTCCAGTAATGGGCAAAGAAGGAGTCTATCAAATCAGGCGAGAAGACATCGTGCCCTGCGGGAACGGGTGTGTGGGTGGTGAACACGCAACGATTTCGTACACTGGCTTCAATGTCGTAGAAGGATCTGCCAGTGCGCTCAATTTCTTCCCTGGCAATTTCTAGGGTACAGAATGCCGCGTGACCTTCGTTAAGGTGATGGACAGAAGGTTGAATTCCCAAGGCAGTCAAGGCTTTGACTCCGCCAATTCCTAAGACGACTTCTTGGGCAATGCGAGTTTCTTGGTTACCGCCGTAAAGGTGTCCAGTCAGCCAGCGGTCGATGGGATCGTTGTCGTGGCGATCACTATCCAATAAATACAGACTGACGCGCCCTACTTGTACTCGCCAAATCTGCACTTTCACCAATCGTTGGCGAACTTCTACTTCTATCGTGATTGGTTCCCCTTGCTCATTTTTGATTAACTCCAAAGGCATCTGGGGGAACGCGTTGTCAACATAATAATCTTCTTGCCAACCGTTGCGGTTCAACCGCTGCCTAAAGTAACCTTGGCGATACAGCAAGCCCACACCGACCATTGGGACTCCCAAATCGGATGCTGATTTCAGGTGATCCCCTGCGAGAATGCCCAAACCGCCAGAATACACAGGCAGAGATTCATGAATACCAAATTCGGCGCAAAAGTAAGCAATCGGGTGTTCTTGGGTAATTTGCGGTGCTACGCGACTCACCCAAGTGTCTTTTGTGGTGATATATTCGTCAAACTCACGCACCAACGCCCCGATCTGCTTGAGGTAAAAGGGGTCTTCTGCAAGCTGTGTGAGGCGTTCGTGTGTCGCTGAGTTTAAGATTTCTACTGGATTGTGCCCGCAGCGTTCCCATGCCTGGGGATCAATGGTTTGGAACAGCGTAATGCGATCGCTCGTCCAACTCCACCAATAGTTATAAGCCAAATCTGCTAACCGCTTGAGTGGAAAAGGTAATTTCTCACGCAGCGCCAAAGCTGCGGTGTTTGCACTGCTGATGTTCATAATATTTTACGTTCTCGGTTAGTTTTTCTCTTTTACCGTCAAAATCTGCTTGCAAAACAATTGCTCCTTTTCGGTTTTTGCGCTTTCTTCTGCGTCTGGGAATTATCCTCTTATAGGTGGAGCAGTTTTTCGACGGTTTTTATTTTTTCCAGACTTATTCCAAATCATCCTTCTTTTTTGCCGATTTTGACAGCTTTTCTACATCAAATTAATTGACATTGTTTTAATTTAGTTTTTGTCTTGTAAGATTTTATGAATAATTTCTCTGCATCCACCACAATTGGAGCGATAATTAGCCAATTTTGACCCTGACTTTTCACGCCATGTGGAAAGATCCACGAGAAACCTAACCCCCTACCCCCCTGACCCTAATCTCTACTCCCTGTGGGAACCCCGAGTTGCCTAGTAGGGAAGGGGGGGAAAAATCAAAGCCTCTCTTGTTGTAGGAGAGAGTTCGTCCTTAGTAGGAGTAACTGTACACAAGTATGTACAATAATAGTCAACTATCAAGATGACTGCTATGTACAAGCCTCACGAGTTTGCCAAAAAATTAGGAATTACTGTCAGGACTTTGCAACGATGGGATAAATCAGGAAGACTGCCTGCGAAACGAACATTGTCAAATTACAGATATTACACAGATGACGATTATCGAATTGCTCTTGGCTTAAAACCATTAGAATCAGACAGAAAAACAATTATTTATTGTCGTGTGTCTTCAAATAATCAAAAACCTGAACTAAAAAATCAGGTTTTGGCTATGGAGAATTTCTGCTTAGCAAAAGGAATAGCTGTAACTGAAACTATCACTGAAATTGGTGGGAGTTTAAATTTTAAGAGAAAAAAATTCATAGCTTTAGTCATGTCTATCCTCAAAGGTGAAATTTCAACTCTTGTCGTCGCTCACAAGGATAGGTTATGTCGGTTTGCTTTTGACTTTATTGAACAGCTTGCTGATTCTTCAGATTGTGAAATTATTGTTGCGAACCTTGAATCTCTCTCTCCACAACAAGAATTAGTCGAAGATTTAATGGCGATTATTCACTGCTTCTCCTGCCGTCTCTATGGTCTTCGCAATTATTCTAAGGAAATTAAAGAAAAACTTGTGGCAACTCTAGACAACCCTCCACAAAATGTCTTAGAATCACAAGGAAAAGAAATTCAATGCTAAGGAAGTTATTCGGTTGCTGACATCCGTAAAGACGAAGTTAAAACTGTCAAAGGAACAAAGAATCCTGATGGCGAAAAGTGCTGGTATTGCTAGGTTTACCTACAATTGGGGCTTGGCGACGTGGGAATCTCTGTACAAGGATGGGTTGAAACCAAATCATCTCCTACTCAAGAAATTCTTTAACAATGAAGTTAAGCCTGTTTTACCTTGGATAAAAGAAAAAGGAGTCTGTCAGAAAGTAACAGAATTCGCCTTTGAAAATCTAGGAAAAGCTTTTAAGAACTTTTTCGAGGGTCGGTCAAAGTACCCAACCTTTAAGAAAAAAGGTAAGGGGGATAGCTTTACAATTAATGCTGGGGGGAAACCAATACCTATTGGTGGAACAAAAATTAAGCTTCCAACAATAGGATGGGTTTCAACCTATGAAGGACTTCCACATACAACCGTAAAATCCTTCACAATTTCTAGATATGCCCTTGATTGGTATATATCTTGTTCCTATGAAATAGAACAAGATATAACTCAAAAAGAAATTGATTATGTGGGGGTCGATTTAGGAATAAAAGAATTAGCAATTCTTTCAACAGGAGCGGTATTTGCTAATCCAAAAGCTTTGAAAAAAGCGCAAAATAAACTAAAAAGATTACAGCGTCAACTCGAACGTAAGAAAAAAGATTCTCACAGGAGAAACAGACAAAAATTAAGAATTGCCAAGGCACATAAGCGAGTGTCGAATGTCAGGAAAGATGCGACTCATAAAGCAACCACTTACATATGCAAAAACCACGCAGTGATTGGGATTGAGGATTTAAATGCGTCTGGAATGATGTCAAATCGCAAGCTGGCTGGTGCCGTTGCTGATTCTAATTTCTACGAGTTCAGAAGGCAGATTGAATATAAAGCATTAAGATATGGTTCAGATGTTGTGCTCGTTGATAGATGGTTTCCATCAACTCAACTATGTTCTTGCTGTGGGCACAAAAAACCGATGAACCTATCGGAGCGGATATATTCCTGTGATCAATGTGGCTTGGCGTTAGATCGAGATTTCAACGCGGCTCTAAATCTTGAAAACTATGCGCGGAAGGCTAAGCCGTGCCTGGACACTGACGGATAACCGCTCCCATGCTCCGGTTGAAGTGTCAATTAAACCCGATTGACATATGTTGTCTAAGGTTTGAATAGCAGGTCTTCCACATAACAGTGATTGAGAGTTAGAAGCAGTTTGTAGTAAGCGCTGTCTACCCTTTCCTTCTCCTATCGGAGAGGCTGCGCCAACGGAACGCATAACGACAAACGAGAAGCCGCTGAGGGCAAAGCGTCCCGTGAAGGATACGCATCTACGCGCTGAGCGTTTACAACGGGACGGCACTTGCTACCCTGCGGGAGCCCCCCTTTCTAAACTTGCAGGCAGAGGTAAGCAATAGTAACTGTTCCATACTATTTTTTAGTATAAAATTATATTTATTATTTTTTTTATAGATTTTATTATTGTCAGTAATTTTACTGATATTTGCTAAAATTTAAAAAAAATTATGATAATGTTTTCATAATGAAATCTTTACCATACTTCATCATATCTAAATACAAAAATACTTATTGGTCACATTTATATCTACTAAAATGACCTAAATAAATAAATAGTTTTTTGATTCAAAAGATATGAAGAGGTATAACAATGCCTATTTTTGGCAACCCTAATGATTTGGTTCCTATATTGAAAATTCACAATTTAAATAAGTATTTAAACCCCACCTTTATAATTTTGTTGAGCAGAATACTAATAATAGTTATGTGGGTAGTAAAGTTCAGTCTTAGGGTGGAGTAAAAAAATCATCATTGTTTCAGTAAAAATATTTAAAGGAAGACCTTTGATTATTTTTCTGAAAATACCTACTACATCTAGGAAATTACAGCAGATTGTAAGTAAGTCAAGTACAGTTATGATGTCTAGAAACTAGATATAGAGCAAATTTTACTTCTGACTTCTGACGACTGGCCAATATTGCTGCTGTAATACCAGTCAGCCTCACGCGCTGATATTTGGTAGAAGTGTATCAAATCAAGAATTGTTGTTGCAGTGTTGTTTTCTGTATTTTGGATAGACAGGATCTTACGAGAAACTATCCTATCAGAAATAAACGCAGTTTCTCTGTGCCTAGAACATCGATTCAGTAATCGGAGTGGTAATGAGAAAATGCGAGTTTTGACGTGCTGTTTTCAAAAATTTACTGGGTGCTCTCTACTGAATTGATGTTCTAGGAATGATTAGCTTCATTGTGCATAACTTTAGATGAATCCTGAAAAAAACTTCATCATTATCCCTTATCACTCTACTAACCATGCAACTTTATACACCGATTGATCTTGAGCAACTCCAACAAGACCTTCCTTCCTTAATTGAAACAATGCAGTGGGTTCAAAACTTTGTAGGCAAAGCTCACCCTGATTTAGGTAGAAACGGTCCTGTTTGCCCTTTTGTACCTCACTCAATTAGGTCAAATAAGATGTGGTTAGCAGTTCTGCGTGCCAAAAATTTGGATATGGATCAAATTGCAGAAACTGTTTTAGGGTACCGAGATGTCTTCCTTAATCTAGAGCCACACAAGGGAGCTGCTGGGCTGAGAAAAACATTATTAATCATTGTTCCTGATATCTCTCTGGAGGATGCTCCTAAAATCATTGATGGAACCCACCAAAAAATTAAGCGTTTCTTTGTTGAATCAGGATTGATGATAGGGGAATTTCACAAGCATAATCAAGTTCCAGGTGCACACAACCCAAACTTCCGTCCATTTCAAAGCCCCGTTCCCATGTTTGTGATTCGCTACATGGGTGAATCAGATATTCTGTTTCTTCAGGATCAAGATCCACGCTTACGTATTAAGTATGTCGAAGCTTATTTACACAATCTTGAATCTGCTTATACACAACAATTTGAGCAGAAAATTAAAGATCAGAACAAGATAAAGATTGCTCAGGAAGTGCTGGAGTTAGCATACAAGGAACTGCAAGAAGAAAACTTGCAAGAAGAAAATTTAGTACATTGAGAAGTTGCTCATTCATAAGCAAAATTGCTTCACTAGAGAAATTACTGATTCACCAACTGAACTTAGAAGAGTAAAATTACCTCTGTAAATTTGCATCACTAGTATCCAAGAGATGAAAGTTGGTAACTGAGGCGATTGATTAACAAAGTGGTTTTCTTGACAAGGTATCTATGCGCTTAACAAATAAAAGTTTACACCTTCAATCAAATATTCAGTTAGAAAAGCAACTCAAGTATTGGAAACAGCAGTTGGCAAATGCAACACCAGTACTGGAACTGCCTACGGATAAACCACGGCTACCAGTGCCAACTTACCAAAGTGCAAAGCAATCTTTCGTACTACCGCAGAGTTTATCTGCAGCGTTGGATACATTGTCACAGCAACAGGATGTGACACTGTTCATGACATTGTTAGCGGCATTCAAAACCCTACTGCACCGCTACAGTGGACAACAAGACATTCTGGTGGGTTCTCCGATAGTGGTGGAGAATGAAAGGCTAAATGAGCTGAAAGCGAATACCCTTGTGCTACGCACTGATATATCGGGTAACCCCAGTTTTCAGGAACTGTTGCAAAAAGTTCGCTCAGTTGTTTTGCAAGCCAAAGCTCACCAAGATTTGCCGTTTGAGAAGCTGGTGGAAGAACTGCAACCAGAGCAGCTCAGTTATCACCGTTTGTTCCAGGTGATGTTTGTTTTGCAGAATCAGCCCAAACAAACATTGGATTTATCCGGATTAACCATCACACCCTCTGAATTAGATAAGGTGACATCCAAGTTAGATTTGACCTTGTCAATGGAAGAGACAGAACAAGGATTCAAAGGAGAGTGGGAATACAACGCTGATTTGTTTGATGATGCCACAATTACCCGGATGAATGGGAACTTCCAGACATTGCTGGAGGGTATTGTGGCGAATCCAGAACAGCATATCTGCCAATTGCCACTGCTTACCCCAGATGAACGACACCAGTTACTTGTTGAGTGGAACAATACTCAAGTAGAGTATCAACAGCAGTGTATTCATAAGTTATTTGAGCAGCAGGTGGAGCAAGCACCGGATGATGTCGCGGTGGTGTTTGTAGACCAACAGCTCACATATAGGGAATTGAATAGTCGTGCTAATCAATTGGCACACTATCTAAGAACTTTAGGTGTAGGACCGGATGTACTTGTTGGCATCTGTATGGAACGCTCCCTGGAAATGGTTGTGGGGCTTTTGGGAATTCTCAAAGCCGGGGGAGCTTACGTACCGATTGACCCAGAGTATCCCCATGAGCGTTTAGCTTATATGCTGGCAGATTCCCAAGTGCCAGTGCTGTTAACTCAAGAAAAACTAGTTGCTGGACTACCCAAGCATGAGGCGCGGGTTATTTGTTTGGATGCTCAGTGGGAAAGAATTTCTGAGGAACAAACAACGAATCCAGCCACAAGTGTGCAACTGGAGAACCTGGCATATGTGATTTATACTTCTGGTTCTACAGGAAAACCAAAGGGTGCAATGAACACCCACCTGGGAATTTGCAATCGTTTGCTGTGGATGCAACAAGCATACCAGTTGACACCCGCAGACAGGGTGTTGCAAAAAACTCCGTTTAGTTTCGATGTTTCCGTTTGGGAGTTTTTCTGGACTTTGTTAACTGGCGCTTGTCTAGTGATCGCCAAGCCAGGTGGACATCGAGATAGTCATTACTTAGTTAATCTGATCGCTCAAAAGCAGATTACTACCTTGCATTTTGTTCCCTCGATGTTGCAAGTGTTCCTGGAAACAAGCAATTTAGAACAATGCCACAGCTTACGGAGAGTTATCTGTAGCGGTGAAGCTCTCAATCTCGATCTGCAAGAAAAATTCTTCCAGCGTTTGGGGTGCGAACTGCATAACCTCTACGGTCCTACAGAAGCAGCAGTTGATGTCACATTTTGGCAATGCCAAAGACAAAGTCAGCTGAAAACTGTACCTATTGGTCGGGCAATTGCAAACACACAAATTTATCTGCTTGACGCTGATCTGCAACCAGTACCAGTGGGTGTGGCAGGCGAACTGCACATTGGAGGTGTCGGACTAGCGCGAGGCTATCTCAATCGCCCAGAGTTGACACAGGAAAAATTCATCTCCAACCCCTTTAGTGAAGAAGAAGGGGCACGTTTGTACAAGACTGGGGACTTAGCCCGTTATTTACCAGATGGCAACATTGAGTACCTTGGACGCATTGACCATCAGGTAAAAATTCGGGGGTTCCGCATTGAATTGGGAGAAATTGAAGCCACACTGGGTACATATCTAGCAGTGCAGCAAACTTTAGTCATGGCAAGAGAGGATGTTCCTGGCGACAAGCGGCTGGTGGCATATATAGTGGTAGACCCGGATCAAGCCCCTCCTAAACTGAGTGAACTGCGCGGCTTTTTGCAAGATAAGTTACCCGAGTACATGGTGCCAGCAGCGTTTGTCTTGTTGGATGTGATGCCATTAAACTCGAATGGTAAAGCTGACCGTCGTGCATTAAGAGCACCAGATACATCCGATTTCATTAGTGACAACAACTTTGTTGCACCTCGTAATTCTACGGAAGAGGTTTTAGCCGCTATTTGGGCGCAAGTATTGGGTCTGGAACGCGTAGGCATCCACGATAACTTTTTTGAATTGGGCGGACATTCGCTGCTGGCAACGCAAGTGATTTCTCGGATACGCCAAGCCTTAGGTGTAGAAATTCCGATACAGCTACTGTTTGAAACACCAACGATCGCCGATTTAGCAACTGCCATTACCCAAAATCAAAACCAGGGTATAGAGGAACACCAGACTATTACCCGAGTTGCCAATCGACAATCAGCCCCCTTATCGTATGTGCAGCAGCAACTGTGGTTTTTAGCACAGTTGGAACCAGACAGTGCAGCATATAACATTGTTGAGGCAATGCAGTTGCAAGGGGACCTCAACATAGATGCATTGCAACAGTCATTAGATGCAATTGTTGCTCACCACGAAATCCTGCGGACCACGTATATTGCTGAAGATGGCAATCCTGTGCAGATTATCGGCGCTCCTCGGTCAGTGGAACTGAAGGTGATCAACCTAAGTGATGAGTCGCTAACTGAAGACACCGATGTTGTACAAAAACTGCTACAAAATGAAGCCCTGCGCCCCTTCAATTTAACATCAGACTTGATGGTGCGTGCGTGTTTGATACAGCGATTGGGCAAAGCCCAGTGCCGCAAGCGGCAATCGCCACAAGAGAATATCTTGCTGTTGGTCATGCACCACATCGCCACCGATGGTTGGTCGATGAGCATTTTATATGAGGAATTGACAACGCTTTATCAAGCGTTCAAGGACGGCTTATCTAAGCCATTACCAGAGTTACCGATTCAGTATGCTGACTTTGCAGTTTGGCAACGCGAATGGCTTTCTGGTGAAGTGCTGCAAAAGCAACTCAACTATTGGAAACAGGAGTTGACGGGTGCAACCCCAGTCCTGGAACTACCCACAGATAGACCACGACCACCAGTCCAGTCTTACCGAGGTGCCAGGCAATTTTTTGTATTACCCCAGAGTTTATCGCAAGCACTGCATGGATTGTCACGGCAAGAAGGTGTGACCTTGTTCATGACATTGTTAGCGGCGTTCCAGACCTTGCTGTATCGTTACAGCAGACAAGAAGATATTTTAGTCGGGTCTCCGATTGCCGGGCGAAATCGTGAGGAAATAGAAGCGTTAATTGGATTTTTTGTCAATACCCTGGTTTTGCGCACCGATATGTCTGGCAACCCCAACTTTAGGGAACTGTTGCAAAGGGTGCGCTCAACGGCAATGTCCGCCTATGCTCACCAAGACTTGCCGTTTGAAAAGCTGGTGGAAGAACTGCAACCAGAGCGTTCATTGAGTTACCACCCTCTGTTCCAAGTGATGTTTGTTCTGCAGAATGTTCCCAAGCAAACATTAGAGTTGCCAGAACTGAGCATCACTGCCGTAGACGTGGATCACTTGGCATCCCAATTTGATATCACTTTATCAATTGAGGAAACACAACAGGGACTACGCGGGTTATGGGAATACAACACTGACTTGTTTGATGGCAGCACTATCGAGCGGATGAGCCAGCATTTCCAGACATTGCTCGAAGCAATTGTAAGTGACCCACAACAGCACGTTACCCAATTGCCACTGCTCACTCCAAATGAACGACAGCAGTTACTTGTTGAGTGGAACAATACCCAGGCAGACTATCAACAGCAGTGTATTCATAAGTTGTTTGAGCAGCAGGTGGAAAAGACGCCTGATGCTGTGGCGGTGGTTTTTGAGGACAAGCAACTTACTTACCAACAGTTGAATAACCGCGCCAATCAATTGGCACGCTATCTACAAACTCTGGGCGTAGGACCGGATGTACTTGTTGGGATTTATATCGAGCGTTCCCTAGAGATGGTGGTAGGACTACTGGGAATTCTCAAGGCAGGTGGTGCTTATGTGCCTCTCGACCCAGAGTATCCACAAGAGCGCTTAGAGTTCATGCTGGAGGACACCCAGACACCAGTGTTGCTCACCCAAGAGAAATTGGTCAACAGCTTACCAACTCATAAAGCGCAAGTCATTTGTTTGGATTCTGAGTGGGAACTCATTGCCCAGCACAGCGAAGAGAACCCTGTGTCTGAGGTAACAATTGATAATTTAGTTTACATCATCTACACCTCTGGTTCTACAGGTAAACCTAAGGGTGTCATGATTGCTCACCGTGGAGTTTCCAATCACCTGTACTGGCGGCAAGCAACGTTTCAATTAACTGAACAAGATAAAGTCTTACAGACCTTTTCTTTGAATTTCGACCCCTCAGTCTGGCAGATATTCTGGACGTTGTCGTTTGGTGGACAGCTGATTTTGGCTCGTCCTGGCGGACATCAAGATCCTAGCTACCTGGTGAAGGTGATTACCGAACAGCAAATTACTATAGCTGGGTTAGTACCATCGATTATCCGCGTTTTACTTGAGGAAAAGGGAATTGAGAATTGTACTCGCTTGCGGCACGTCACCAGTGGCGGTGAAGGTTTAGGAGTCGAATTCATCGATCGCTTTGTTGAGCGTTTAAATTTGCACAATGTTTTGCTCAATTGCTATGGTCCAACAGAAGGTTGCATCGATGTAACTTCCTGGACTTGCCAGCCCGGGACGAATTACACCATTGCTCCAATTGGTCGCCCGACTGCCAATGTACAAGTTTATATATTGGATGAAAATTTACAGCCTGTACCTGTTGGTCAATCGGGTGAACTGCACATTGGCGGTGTCGGTTTGGCGCGAGGCTATCTCAACCGTCCGGAACTGACTGCAGAAAAGTTTATTCGCAACCCCTTTAGTAGCGTACCGGGCGCACGTCTTTATAAAACTGGGGACTTGGCGCGTTACTTAAGCGACGGGAACATAGAGTTCCTCGGTCGTATAGACCACCAAGTCAAGATTCGTGGCTTCCGTATTGAGTTGGGAGAAATTGAAGCCACCTTAAGTCAGCATCCTGCAGTAGAACAGAATTTAGTCATCGTCACAGAGGATGTTCCTGGTGACAAGCGCCTTGTGGCATATGTGGTGGTACATCCAGAACAAGTTGCCCCAACTTCAAGTGAATTACGTGGCTTTTTGCAGGGTAAGCTACCCGAGTACATGGTGCCAAAAGCCTTCGTTTTCTTGGATGTGATACCATTAAACCCCAATGGCAAAGTAGACCGGCGGGCTTTACCTATACCGGATACAGCAGATTTGAGCGGTGTCAACAGCTTTGTGGCACCTCGTACCCCCACCGAAGAGGTATTAGTCGCTACTTGGACGCAAGTTTTGGGTTTGGAGCAAGTAGGCATCTACGATAACTTCTTTGAATTAGGAGGACATTCACTGCTAGCAACGCAAATGATTTCTCGGGTACGCCAAACTTTAGGTTTAGAAATTCCGTTGCAGTTGCTTTTTGAGACACCAACGATCGCAGGTTTAGCTGAAGCAATTGTTCAGATCCAGGCGGATAAGACAGAGGATGACGAAATCAGTCGCCTGTTAAATGAGTTGGAAGAGCTATCGGATGAGCAAGCGGAAAGCCTTTTAGCGCAACTTATGCAGCAACCTGACTAACAGGGTGTAGGGGAGGTAGGGAAAAATTCCTCACCATTCCCAACACCCCTCAGCCAATCAGATTTGTATCAATTTGTATCAAAAAGTTTGGTTTCATCTGTATCTGCAATTTAAACAAGGATTAATAAGTATGGATAATATCAGCCAAAAAATTGCCGCTCTTTCACCAGCCAAAAGAGCGTTACTAGAGTTAAAACTTAAGAACAAAACTACTGACGTCAAAAAACACCAGACGATTCCAAAAAGAACTCATGAATCAACTGTTGTTTTATCGTTTGCACAACAGCGACTGTGGTTTTTGGAGCAACTAGAGCCCAACAGCCCATTATATCATATTGCAGAGGTTTTAAGGTTACAAGGCGACCTGAATGTGAATGTCTTGCAACAGTCATTAGATGCGATTGTTGCTGATCACGAGGTATTACGAACCAACTTTATTGCACAAGATGGTGACCCAATACAGATCATTGGTGAGCCTAGGTCTGTGGAACTTAAGGTGATTGACCTGAAGGATTGCCCGCTCACCGAACGTTCCACTCAAGTACAACATCTGTTACAAAATGAGTCGCAACGACCTTTCGATTTAACATCAGATTTAATGTTTCGTGCTTGCTTGCTGCAGCTAGAGCCGCAAGAGCATATCCTAGTGTTAGTCATGCACCACATCGCCTCTGACGCCTGGTCAAGAAGTATTTTATTTGAGCAGTTGACAACTCTGTATCAAGCCTTCAAGGACGGTTTGCCCAATCCATTGCCAAAACTGCCGATTCAATATGCTGACTATGCAGTATGGCAACGCCAATGGCTCTCAGGTGAGGTGCTTGAAAACCAACTCAACTACTGGAAACACCAGTTGGCGGGTGCAAGTCCGGTACTGGAATTGCCCACAGATAAACAACGACCACCAGTACAAACTTACCGAGGTGCAAAGCACTTCGTTGTACTACCCCAGACTTTGTATCAAGCGCTGTCAACATTGTCACGCCAAGAAGGTGTAACCTTGTTCATGACGTTTTTGGCGGCATTCCAGATCCTACTACACCGTTATAGTGGACAAGAAGATATTCTAGTTGGGTCTCCGATCGCAGGGCGAAATCACCCAGAAATAGAAAGGTTAATTGGATTTTTTGTCAATACCTTAGTGCTTCGCACCGATATGTCTGGCAACCCCAGCTTCCGGGAACTGTTGCAAAGAGTACGAGCGATGGCAATGTCCGCATACGTTAACCAAGATTTGCCGTTTGAAAAGCTGGTTGAAGAACTGCAACCAGAGCGCTCCTTGAGTTACAATCCCTTGTTCCAAGTCATGTTTGCTTTTCAAAATACACCTCAGCAAACATTTGAGTTGTCAGGACTGACCATTACTTCCACATATATAGATACATTAACATCGAAATTTGATCTGACGTTGTTTATTGTGGAGACGGAACAGGGACTAGAGGAAATATGGGAATACAACACTGATCTGTTTGATGCTTCGACTATAAGCCAGATGAGTGGACATTTCCAGACATTACTTGAGGGAATTGTTGCTAACCCACAACAGCACATTAGCAAATTGCCACTGCTTACAGCAGATCAACAGCACCAGTTACTGTTTGAGTGGAACAATACCCAAACAGACTATCCGCACAAATGCATCCATGAGTTGTTTGAACAACAGGTAAACCTGACCCCGGATGCAGTAGCAGTGGTGTTTGAAAACCAGCAATTAACCTACCGGGAGTTGAATAATCGTGCAAACCAGTTGGCGCACTATCTAAGGGATTTTGGAGTGGGACCAGATGTGTCGGTTGGTATCTGTGTGCAACGTTCCTTAGAAATGGTCGTAGGAGTGTTGGGAATTCTCAAAGCAGGCGGGGCTTATGTACCTTTAGATCCAGCGTATCCTCAAGAGCGACTCAGTTTCATGCTGTCAGATTCACAGGTAGCGGTGCTGTTAACCTGCGAGAATTTAGTCACCGTGTTACCCGAACATGACGCGCACGTAGTTTGCTTAGATACACACTGGCATGCTATTGCTCAGGCAAGCGAAGAGAATTTGGTCAATGGGGTTCAGGCAGAAAACCTAGCTTACGTCATTTATACCTCAGGTTCTACAGGGATGCCCAAGGGGGTAGCAATGAAACAACTTCCCCTTTCCAATCTCATCTCGTGGCAACTTGAAAATAGCACAGTTTCTACTGGGGCAAGAACTGTGCAATTTTCTCCCATCAGCTTTGATGTCTCGTTCCAAGAAATATTTTCTACCTGGTGTTCCGGTGGAACATTGATATTAATCACAGACGACTTGCGACGCGATGCAACGGCTTTATTAGATTTTCTCAACTATAAAGCAATAAACAGACTATTCCTACCGTTTGTTGCTTTACAGCAGCTTGCTGAAGTTGCTGTTGGTTCAGAATCAGTACCAATCGATTTGCAAGAAATCATTACCGCAGGCGAACAGTTGCAGATTACACCTGCCCTAACTAACTTGTTCAGCAAGTTACCTGGTTGTACTTTACACAATCATTATGGACCATCAGAAAGCCATGTAGTCACCGCCTTTACCTTGGCTGATTCTGTACAGAGTTGGGCTGCTCTACCACCGATTGGTCGCCCCATTGCCAACACTTCTATCTATATTCTCGACTCAAATCTACAACCAGTACCTATTGGTGTACCTGGAGAACTGTATATCGGTGGTGTTGCGCTAGCGCGAGGTTATCTCAATCGTCCGGAGTTGACTGCGGAAAAATTTATCCGCGACCCCTTCAGCCAGAAAGAAAAGGCATATATGTACAAAACAGGGGACTTGGCTCGTTACTTGAAAAATGGTAATATTGAGTACCTTGGACGTTGCGACAATCAAGTAAAAATACGAGGATTTCGTATTGAATTGGGAGAGCTAGAAGCTGTTCTGAGCCAACACCCAGCTGTACACCAAGCTGTCGTTATTGTCCGTCAAGACGTTCCCGGTGATAAACGCTTGGTAGCCTATGTTGTGCCGAATCAAGACTCAGTACCTACAACAGGTGAATTACGTCATTTCCTCAAGGAAAAGCTACCAGAGTACATGGTTCCTTCGGCTTTTGTATTGTTGGATGTGCTGCCCCTGACTCCTAGTGGCAAAGTAAATCGCCGCTCTCTACCAGCGCCTGACATCACAAAACTAGAAAAAGAAGCAAGTTATGTTGCCCCCCGTAATGATACAGAACATCAGCTAACCCAAATTTGGGCAGAAATTTTGGGCATCCAACCCATTGGCGTCAGGGACAACTTCTTTGATCTCGGCGGACATTCTTTGCTTGCAGTCAAGTTATTCGCCCAAATCGAGAAGAAATTCGCCAAAAAACTTCCCCTGGCTACCCTCTTCCAATCAGCTACTGTGGAAGCCCTTGCCCAATTGCTTTCTCCAAAAGAAAAAGCACTTGATAATCAAGTTTTGACAGGGGCACATGAGCACACATCAGAAGCTAGTTGGTCATGCCTGGTTCCAATTCAAACCAAGGGTTCCAAGCCGCCTTTGTTCTGTATCCACCCGCTTGGTGGAGAAACTCTGTGTTACCGCAATTTGTCACTGCATTTAGGACAGGAGCAACCACTTTATGGGCTACAACCACAAGGATTAGATGGAAAACAGCTTCCCTTAACCCGAATTGAAGAAATGGCAGCGCTCTACATTAAAGAAATTCAGACCATTCAACCCAATGGTCCTTATTTTCTCGGTGGGTACTCGATGGGAGGTATCATTGCATACGAAATAGCTCATCAACTTAACAGGCAAGGTCAGAAAGTGGCTCTTCTAGCTATGTTTGATAGCGGTATTCCAGGTGCTGCCACACGATTGCCATTCATTTCGCGAATTTTCATGCACATAAATAATTTGTTACAACGAGGTCCTTCCTACCTGAGGAAAAAGCTTATAGGCTGGACTAAGTGGGGCAACTACCATCTCCAAGCAAAATATATGCATTTTTTAGGAATAAAGGAGCCTCTACCTCAGGATGACAAGCACTGGGATATTATAGACGCTAATATGCTGGCTTGGAGCGAATATACTTACCAACCTTACTCAGAGCAAATCACTCTTTTACGGGTTGACGAGAACAGCGATGATTCACAAGACCATGCTGTTGGCGTTAAATCCGAGCCCCTCCTGGGTTGGGATAAGCTAGTCACTGGAGGAATAGATGTTCATTACATTCCCGGTTCTCACTTTACACTGTTCGAGGAACCCAATGTACAGGTACTAGCAGAGAAATTGAACGATTGCTTGGAAAAGGCGCAGCGTAATTTGTAATTGGTAATGGTCAAATTAAATTGATCGAACTCACGTTGCAAGGGGAGAGGCTTTTACCGTAGCCCCTTCCCTATTAACTTTGCGGGCTAGGGGGTGGGAGGAACGCGATAATTTTTCCATAAGGACGTGATTAAAAGTGTTGAAAGCAATTAAGATCAGGCTATACCCAACAACTGAACAAGAAAGAGCCCTAGCTAAGTCGTTTGGTTGTGCGCTCCAGGTACTGGAATTATGCCTTAAATGCTTGCATTCAACACTATAAACAAACAGGAAAGTCGTTAAAAATCAGTGTATAGAAAGCTTTTTTGCCTCAACTAAAAGTTGAGAATCCTTCGCTAAAGCAAGACTGTTACTCATTAATTTTGCAAGGGAAAGGGGCATCTGTCAATCAAGCCGGAAGCCCACAGTTACAAGGAAGATAAGTGTGGGTAATTCACTATGTCAAAGATATTTATATCTTTGACAATTTTTCATTTCATGAAAAATTAGCAAGGCTGGAGCTCTAAGAACATCATATAGCAATCCTAAATCATTCGTGAGAAACAAGATCCCCGACAACTTTTACGAAGTCGGGGATCTGTGACTCTCAATTCTCACAAAGAAAGCGGAGGATTCCCATACAATACGTCATTATAAAAAATCTCAATAGCCACTTAAATCCTTACTAGAGCAATGCATAGAGGAATTGTGAACTTATTGTTAAGCAAGTCTTGAGTCCAGAATCAGTTTTGACAAGTGAGAACTTGAGGTTTGACGACCCAGACTGTGGGTTTCACAAGTCAAATCGGACTGCTATAGTTTTCTTTTTGCTCACTTTTTCTGTAAAACTCATATTAAAAATTTTATGAAGAACTTCTTAAAATTTTGATGAACATCCTCCATATCTCATATTATTTTCTGTTGTTTCCTGTTCACTATTAAAATTAATTGAATAGAATGAAGGGCTTTGATATTAAGGAGAATCGAAATGGGACTTAGCAATGGTCTGTCAGATCCAAATAAAAAGAATATGGTGGTGGCTGACTGCACAAAGTTGTTAGACACGCAGGTTGCTTCAATGGGAGGAGTTTCTGGTCTCGCATTGAAAGCCGGCTACGCGGCTGTAAAAGGGATCGCGCCTAGTTATTGTGGCGAAGCCATCGAGCGTCTTTTGCCGGACTCTTTCACGGCACTCGATCCGATTTGGAGTGAGGGCATACAAACGGGCAACCCGGCAGAACACCTGATCCAGAACCGCTCTCGCACGGCGGACGCGTTGCTGAGCATCACTGACACAAAGATCGAGAAAAGCAAAAACACAACCGTGAAAGGGGTATATAACAAACTCCGCAACTCAGCTAAGAAGCACGTCGAGGACGCGGTACCGGGCTTAGCCAAGATCATTGATAACTACACCAAGAGCTGAGCGCGTATTTGGTGATAGCTGTTGACTGCTGAGTGGTAACACTCAACAGTCTCAAGTTACCTGTTTGAATGCAACTTGATATAGTAAATATAATTACGCCAGTTCAAATACGTTGTTAAAGACAATTTGTTTAGGCGATCGCCTAAAAAGTGCCGACGGTCAAATTATTTGTCGCTTTATTTGTCGCTCAAGAAGAACGCCTTAAAAGTCGCCAACATTCACAAGCAATTTCCCAATCTTCTTCAGTGTGAATCACCAATACCCGCACTGCTGAGTCAGGGGTGGCAATATCGATATCAACAGGTTTGTGTGCATTTTTTTCCTGGTCAACTTTTAGCCCTAAAAATGCAAAAGCTTCGCAAGCGGCGGCGCGAATGTCAGGAGTATTTTCACCTACACCTGCGGTAAATACCAATGCATCTAATCCCCCTAAGCTAGCGAGCATCGCACCAATATAAGACCGTAGGCGATGCACGTAGATATCCCACGCCAGTTGAGCACGGAAATTACCTTGAGAAATTGCCTCCCTAATCTGTCGCATATCATTAGAGACGCCAGAAATTCCACGTAAGCCAGAAGCGCGATTTAGGACATTGTCGAGATGATCAACCGACTCATCAGATTCGCGCAACAGGTGAATCAGAATCCCTGGATCAACCGCACCAGAACGAGCGCCCATCATCAATCCATCTAGGGGCGTAAATCCCATAGTCGTGTCAACGCTGCGACCGTTTTGTATCGCGGCTAAAGAGCAACCGTTGCCCAAATGACAAGTAATTAACCGTAGAGATGCTAATTCTCGACCGAGGATGCGAGCCGCACGCGCAGCGCAGTACTGATGACTGATGCCATGAAAGCCGTAGCGACGGATACCTTGCTCTACCCACTCATAGGGACCAGGATAGATGGCTGCTGCATCAGGGAGATGAGAATGAAAGGCGGTATCAAATACTGCAATTTGAGGAACAGATCCCCAATGTTGCTCAATCGCTTCTATTCCTTCCAGATTTGCTGGATTATGGGCAGGGGCAAGGGTTGCAAGATGAGCGATCGCCTTTTTCACATCCTCAGTAATTTCTACACTTTCACGGTAATCTTGTCCACCATGTACCACGCGATGCCCCACCACATCAATTTCTGATGGCTGAGTAATCACCTGAGTGGAACCGTTGCACAGTGTATCAAGTATACGAGCCATGACTTGATCTCGGGAGTCTGCTGGGATTTTCTCTTGCAATTCACCCTTGGCTGTTTTGACCTCGATTTCTGCAAAGCCTTGTTGGTGAGTCCAGTCTACTTTCGCTTCCCAAAGCGGTTTGAGAGGTTCTTCCGGGAGAGTATCACCCGTAATTTCGTACACACAACTCTTTTGACTGCTAGATCCGGCATTCAGTACCAGTATTTTCATCGAAAATTTGGGTAGAAACCCCGTCCTTCGTTTGACGGCTTTATATTTTTTGCGAACCATTACCGCCTTGGAGGTACTGAATCCCGTGTAGTTTTGCAATCTACTATCGGAAAGGGCAATTACAAACTGAAATCTTTCCCTCTGTACGCATAATGGTTTTGCTCCGTAGAGCCTTCCCGAAAGGGAGTAAAGTTAGCTGAGTGCTTCGCACACGCTCTTGCAACGACAATGTTAAACGGGCGGTACTATCCATTCATACACTGGCTTAACCCTCTAAACCTGTTTAATCTTTCGGTTCTAGAGCTTGGAACTAGCACTCTCCTCCAAGGTAGGAGTTTGAACACTTACCGTTAACGTAGTACCCGAAGGCACTGAGTCTGGTCAACTAATCCGCTTAGGTTTGAGGCGATGATCGCCCCCTCACCGTAGGGCAGGGGTGTTGACAGTCAGCAGAAACTGATTTTCAGAGTGGGTATGGCACTAACAATTATGAGATGATATCACTCGACGAACATCTGTCTAATGTGCCGTGTTTTAAATATTTTTAACGCTTCGATACATATCTTTTCTATTGATTGAACAGGGTAGCGCCTAGCTGCCATGAGATTTTGTATAATAACAAACTGGAATGAGACGTCAAAGACGTTCTTTCATACCAAACACGCGACGGGTTATCGACTTCATCAAACCAGGAAACAGGTGAAACATCGCCGTCCAGAGTTTTGCTGTGCCAACAATCACATCTGCTCGCCGATGCTGAACGCCATTCCAGATTGCTTTTGCTACATCTTCAGGGGTTTCCAGTACACGGCTATGAAGTGCCTTATCCACGAGTTCATATCGTGCATGAGCCATGCTCTCATCTTTTCCCCGAAAAATTCCTCGCTCCATCAATTGAGTCCGGATAAAACTGGGATAAATACCGCATACGTGAATTCCTTTGGGTGATAATTCTGCGCGTAATGCCTTTGTTAATCCGGTGACAGCAAACTTGCTTGTGGTGTAAGGCACCTGATAAGGAATTGGATCTAGCCCTCCTATAGAACTGATGTTGACGATCGCTCCGCTGCTTCGCTCTAGAAAATGCGGTAGCAGTGCATGAATCATATGAATGTAGCCCCAAAGATTGGTGTCAATCACCTGTTGCCAATCGTTTAACGAGAATTCCTCCACAGGTCCTAATGTGTAAATTGAGGCATCATTCACCAGCACATCGATATGACCAAATTCATTGATTGCAGCATCAACCAAATGCTTCACCTGAACTGGATCTCGAACATCGACAGAAATGGCAAGTGCCTTTCGTCCAAGCGATCGTACTTCAGAAGCCGCAGCTTCTAAGCGATCAAGTTGTCGTGCTGCTAAAACAACGTCATATCCATGATGAGCAAATTCTAAGGCGGTGGCTTTGCCGATTCCTTGCGATGCACCTGTGATGATGACAGTGTTAGGCATGGGATATGTAAGCTATCATTTTTTCTGACTGAACGGCAGTAGGCAAAACATGATCGGTTTTCAGGACTTTTGCCGATTATTTATAACTCATAAATAATATTACCAACAACAAAGAAAAGATGAACTTAAGCAATTTACTCGAAAAAGAACTTGCCCGATGGAATGATATTATTTCTACCCGTACTCATGAGCCCAGAGCTTACATACACCGGGGGATGGTTCATTTTAAGCTAGGTAACATCGATGAGTCTATTGCTGACTTCGACATTGCAGAACAACTGGACTCTCGTTTAACACCATACTTGTGGCAGCGGGGGTTATCATACTACTACGCTGAAAAATTTGCTGATGGTGCCAAACAATTTGAGGTGGACTTGAGCGTCAACTCTCAAGATGTGGAAGAAACAATATGGCGCTATCTTTGCATCGCCCGCCTTTACGGTGCTGCCAAAGCACGTCAGTCTTTGTTACCAGTAAAAAATGACCCCCGACTTGTAATGCGGCGCGTATACGATTTGTATGCAGGACATTGTTCAACAGATGATGTCCTGGCTGTTGGCACGAACAACGACAAGCGTGCCAAGTTTTACGCTTATCTTTACGTAGGATTGTATTTTGAAGCAGAGAACCGAACAGACGAAGCGCGACACTACATGACTCAAGCATTCAACGAATACGAGATTGACGATTATATGTGGCACGTGGCTGCCATACACCAAAAATTGCGAGGGTGGGATTAGGTGCTCATCTTGCCTACTGATACTAAGCTGCATTCATACAGGAAACTTTCTTTTTTCCTCTGTGTGTCAGGGACACTTTCTTCAACGGGGGGAACCCCCCAACGGGAGAGCCAGTTGCCTGCTGTCGGGAAACCCTCCTGCAGCACTGGTCTCACCGCACGAAGTGTCCTCCTCTGCGTCCTGGAGCGGTTCATTCAGGAAATTCTCTGTTTGAACGCAACTTGGTATGAAAAGTTTCCACTTTGTTTTTCAATAAGCACCTGAAGTTTAACTGTCCAGTTCAAAATCCGATAAAATCTTCAACACGAAAAACCTGCCCTTAAAACAGTGAACAGTACCAGCCGCAGTGACGCTTTCTCGGGCTGGTGGGGGATTTAAACCCGCCACCAACGCTCTCTGGTGCTCTTGGTGGGGGACTGAAACATGCAAAGGATGAAACTGAGAACTGATAACTGATAACTGGTAACTGTTAAAAAGGGGTTAGGGTTCCTTTGAGAATGGCTAGTTATCTATTCCTCAATGCCCACCCCTAGAACACCGATTCACTAATCCCAAAAACCCGGTTTCTGTTCCTGAAAAGATTAATTTTTCGTTGGCTGTAGAGACGCGCTGTTTGAAGCGTCTCTACAAAAAAATCGGTTTTTTAGCTCCAAGTCTGAATACTGAATTGGTGTTCTAGATATCAGGTAATCACAGTTGGCTTGTCCATTCCAGTTAAAGTACGAATTTGGGCAATCTCATCTGCAATGGTGATAAGTTCTGCCAATGCTTCCTGGGGATCAAGATTCTGCTTTGCCGGATCGGGTTCGTAGCTTTCTAAATAAAGCCTTAATGTCGCGCCTTGTGTGCCTGTACCAGATAGCCGGAAGACAATCCGCGAACCATCGGTGAAGCCAATACGAACTCCTTGCTTCTGACTGATGCTACCATCAATCGGGTCGGTATAACTGAAGTCATCACCGTAGTCAACCTCGTAGGAACCATACCGCTTTCCTTTGAGGTTTGGCGCAATAGCACGGAGACTTGTGATTAAGTTGTTCGCGCGATCGCTATCTACTTCTTCATAGTCATGGCGAGAGTAATAATTGCGCCCGTAGGTTTGCCAATGTTCTGTGACAATCTGCTCTACTGACTGTTGCCGTACTGCTAATATATTTAGCCAGAACAGCACTGCCCAGAGTCCATCTTTCTCGCGGATATGGTTGGAACCTGTGCCGAAACTCTCTTCGCCGCAGAGGGTTGCTCTACCTGCATCTAGCAAATTGCCAAAGAATTTCCAGCCTGTGGGAGTTTCATAACACTCAATCCCAAGTTGTTTCGCCACACGGTCTGCTGCTTGACTGGTGGGCATAGAGCGGGCAATTCCAGCAAGACCAGAACTATACCCAGGAACTAATTTAGCATTTGCTGCCAGTATTGCTAAGCTATCGCTGGGAGTGACGAAAAATCGGCTACCCAGAATCATGTTGCGATCGCCATCTCCATCAGAAGCAGCACCGAAATCAGGAGCATTTTCCCCGAACAGAATTTCCACCAGATCATGAGCGTAAACGAGGTTGGGGTCGGGATGTCCACCGCCAAAGTCCTCTAGGGCTGTGCCATTCGTGACAGTCCCTTGTGGTGCACCCAAACGCTCCTCAAAAATCTTGTGAGCATAAGGACCAGTCACAGCATGCAAAGAGTCGATGCACATACGGAACTGTCCGTTTGTCACCAATTCGCGGATGCGCTCAAAATCAAACAGCGACTGCATCAACTCTGCGTAGTCTGCAACAGAATCAATGACTTCCACCGCCATATCGCCTATCTTGAACTCTCCTAATGTATCAAGACTGACATCAGGAGCTTCCAATATTTTGTAGCTATCAATCTCTTTACTACGTTGATAGATGGCTTCCGTCACTTTTTCTGGGGCTGGTCCACCATTATCAATGTTGTATTTTATTCCAAAATCACCGTCTGGACCACCAGGGTTATGGCTTGCCGAAAGGATTATACCACCAAAGGTGTGATACTTGCGAATAATAGCAGAAGTAGCCGGGGTAGAAAGAATCCCACCTTGACCGACCAGCACTCGACCAAAGCGATTAGCGGCTGCCATTTTCAGGATAATTTGAATTGCCTGACGATTGTAGTAGCGACCATCGCCTCCCAAAACCAGAGTCTGACCTTGATATCCTTGCAGACTATCAAAGATGGACTGCACAAAGTTTTCTAAGTAATGAGGCTTTTGAAAGACAGAAACTTTCTTTCTGAGTCCAGAAGTACCTGGTTTCTGGTCGGTAAACGGTTGGGTTTGTATAGTTTTGCTAACCATAGCGATATTTGAGGCATTCACAACAAAAATTGCGTCAAGGGGACTAGGGATTGGGGATTAGGGATTGGGGATTGGGTAATAAAGCCGAAAAATTATGTCCGGAGAAATATTGACCGAAACCAAGTCGGGAGCATTTCCCCCAACAACCGTCCCCAGTACCCAGAAACAGTGCGGTATTCCTCCCCCACCATACGTACTCGTTGGTGGGGAGAACAGTGACCTCACCAGTTGATAGTCCTAACACTACTTAAGCAGATGTTGTCGCAACAACCTGCTGTAAAATTCTAATTTCCTTCCTCAGGTTGAATCTTAAGGAGATTGCCAATGGCTAATCACAAATTTTTCCAGCTAAACCTTGCTATTTCCCACTCACAAGGCATACAGAAGTTATTTGCCACAGCGATATTGCTGTTTGCCATAGTTTATCCGTCTTCATTTGCTCAAGCGGCTGACTCAAATAAGAACGATTTCAACAATACTTTTGGAATGCGGAGTTTACAGCCAGGAGTGAACCCACTTGGTGATCAACCTCAACCATTCGTCGTCGCTAGAAGATACGACAGGAGATCCCGAGTTCGCAGAATAATCATTGGCGGACCAGTCAGGCGAAATCAAGTTCGACGAGTTCGTGTACGACCAGTCGGGCGAAATCGAGTTCAACGAGTCTATCAACCAGTCAGGCGAAATCGAGTTCAACGAGTCTATGCACCAGTCAGACGATACAACAGATACAGGGGTCAGCGGGTGTATGTACGTTGACATCCTCCCCACGGCTGTTCAAATATCGCGCAGAGCGCTCATTTGAACAAAAAGCCGGGGGATTCCAAGACTTGCGCCTTGGGCTTTCTGGTTCCACGAGTCGGCTTATCTGAAGGGATTTCTCCACTCCCGTCCTATAAACTGGGCGGGCTAGAAGCCATTGGTGTCAACTTAACGCAAAACGGGCGGTTAGAAACCGCGCCTACACAAACAAAACCCACCTCCGTGGGTTAAAAAACCTTAATTTTCTGTTAGTCTGCCTCCGCAGACTTTGCCTGTGTAGCCGCGTTCGCGTAGCGTGCGCCTTCGCGCATATTCTATTCGCCGGGGCTTAAGTTGACACGTATGGCTAGAAGCCCACCCCACTCATATTGGATAATTTATTTGTTGGAAATCCCTAATGTAGTAAGCGCTGTCTTCGCTCTATTAAACTGAAGACAGCGCTTACTACAAACCCAGTTTGTGTGTATGAAATGGAAATAGCGTTTTCCACCTGCTGCTAACCTGGAAACATACATCCACAAGCAGCAGCACGCACCATGAAGAGAGAAGTTTTTAACTATCCTCCCAGCGTGGAAGTCTTAAAGTTGTTAACGCCAGGTTCCTTAAAACAAAACTTGGCGAAAGCGGTAAGATTATGGGTTATTTTACGTTCTATCTATGGAGATGATGTTGATGAAGTTAAATTAGAATTACAAGAGGAATTTACTTTCCTTGAATGGCGCGACTTATTTTTTCTTGATGCGACAAAGCAACATTCACGCGATAAAGCTCCAATTTTACATAACGAAGAATGTCGCTGCGCCACCAAATTAACTGACTGGCTGTTTACATCACCTTTAAGCATTGATAAAAGTAAATGGTTTCAGTCATTCCAAAAATATTATTCCATTCAATTTGATGAATTAGAAAGTTTACTATTGACGGGAGTCATTACTAATTACCGAAAAAATAGTCAACCAGATAACGAAGTTACTACTAGCAATAGCCAAAATCACCGCTTTTCTAAATCTTTATCTAACGGGCGTTTATTTGCTGTCACCAGTCGAAATTTGAAAGAACACGATTTTCAATCATTAGTCAATCTGGGATGGTTAAAAAAAGCAAGTCATCAAGAAAAAGTCAATCAAGTGAAATACTTGAAAGTAGATAGCTTTCCTGAGTGTTTCTTGGCTCGTCTTCAAGAGGCAGAAATTCCTTCTGAACAGTTTACAAATGAGGAATTATCTGCTTTTAATAATTCCTTGTCTCAACCAATTAATGGTATTCAGCGATTTTTTATTCACGCAGAGTACATAGTTCATCCCCAGTTATATAACCGCGTTGAGTTACTGCAAAAGCACCTTAAAAATATTTGGGCACAAGATAGTATACCGTTGGTGAAGTTAACTTATCGGAGTGCCAAACTATATCATGATACTGTCGATTGTATTGTTTATCCGGTTTGCATTTACTACTACCAACGCGCACCTTATCTATTTGCTTACGGTCAAACTCCCAAGCAAGATGACGAAAATCGTTGGAGCAAAATCGATTGGTATGATTACCGCCTTGACCGAATTCTCAAATTAGATGAATTGCCAAAAAATCTAGATGATGCAAATATTCCCAAACACTTTGTAGATAAATGTCAAGGCAAATATCCACCAACTCCTGATGATATTAAAGAAAAAATGTCAGTTGCTTGGGGATTTGATATCTACAAACCGCAGGAATTACTTGTGTTGAGATTTGACCAGTATTTCTATGCTAATTACATTACAGGAACAGAACGGGATCAAATGTTTACAAAAATCTCTCGCCAACAAGTTGAAAGATTGGTGAAATCTTACACTTTAGTAGCATCAGCAGAACAAAAATATCTGCTTTCAACCTTACAATCTCGTTCACCAAACGATAATTACTGTAAAGTGGATTATCGCGCCAATGATAATAACATCGTCATGCGTTTGCGGGCTTGGGGACCGAATGTAGAGGTTATTTTACCTTGGCATTTTCGAGAGCGCATGGCAAGAGATATGGAAGCTACTTACAAGCTTTATAAATAACAAACTTTATAAATAATCAGGGAAATTATACCATGAACTTAAACGCAACAGAAACATCAAAATTAACCCATCGTTTTGAACAAGCTTTGGTTTACGCTACTAGACTTCACGCCAAACAAACTAGAAAAGGAGGAGGTAACGTACCTTACATTAGTCACCTATTAAGTGTCGCAGCGTTGGTATTAGAAGATGGTGGCGACGAAGACGAAGCCATAGCAGCATTATTACATGATGCGATCGAAGACCAAGGAGGGGAAGCAACCCGCCAAGTCATTTTAAATATGTTTGGTGAAAGAGTTTGTGAAATAGTTGATGGTTGCACTGATGCAGATACAATACCAAAGCCACCTTGGCAAGAACGCAAACAGCAATATATTGAAAAATTGCGCCATGCTTCAGCTTCAATTCGCAGGGTAGCGCTAGCGGATAAATTGCATAATGCGCGTTGTATTTTGAGTGATTTACATAAAGAAGGGGAAGCAACCTGGCAAAAGTTTCAAGGTGGTAAAGATGGGACTTTATGGTATTACCGCACTTTGCTGGCATTCTTTTTAGAAAGTGATGCTACTTCCGGGTTAGTAAAGGAATTAAATCGCATTGTTGGTGAGTGGGAAAAGGTGAAAGATGATTGATATTGCTAGCAAGTTTCTCGATATTAAGAATTTTCAAAATGCTTGGCAAAAGGTAGCGGAAAATCACGGTTGTGCAGGAGTCGATGGAGAAACGATTGATAGTTTTGCCCGCAATCAAACCGTTAATATTTATCAATTACTCAATGCTGTCGCTAATAGTACTTATCAACCTTCTCCTTGCAAGCAGGTGATTATCCCTAAAAAAAACGGCACTCAAAGAGAGTTAAAAATACCAACTGTACGAGACAGAATTGTGCAGCAGGCTTTATTAAATATACTGTATCCGTTAATGGAGGAGAAATTTTCGCCTGCTAGTTTTGCTTATCGTCCCAATTTATCCTATCTCAATGCAGTAGAAAAAATCGCTGATTGGCGAGATATGGGATATCATTGGGTGTTAGATGCGGATATAGTCAAGTTTTTTGATAATATCGACCATAACAGGTTATTAAAAGAAGTCAGGCTACATATAGATAATCCGGGAATTTTATGTTTGATTAAATCTTGGATATCAGTTGGGGTGTTAACTGCAGAGGGGTTAGTTCTACCACAAAAAGGCATTCCTCAAGGTGCGGTGATTTCCCCGATTTTGGCGAACATTTATCTACATGAATTTGATGAATGGGTGAGTGCAACTGATTTAAAACTGGTGCGTTATGCAGATGATTTTCTGGTTTTATCACGTACTCAAGAGCGGATTTTGCAAGCAAAGTCAGAAATCATGAATCTGTTGGATTTGATGGGATTGATGATGAATGCAGAAAAAAGCCAAATTACTCATTTTGGGCGTGGGTTTCGGTTTTTAGGTCATGGTTTTTTAGAGAATGCAATTTTTCCTGTGAATGTTGACGAGGGAAAGCTGAAATCTGCTATAGAAAAACAAAATAAAGCTCAAAATAGCAGTAAAAAAAAAGTTCTAAATCTGGGGAACCAAGCCAGGAAACTAAGGAAAATATCGTAGAAACATATGGCGAATGGAATTCGCTGCTAGACAAACCAAGTCCGCCTACGCGGACTTATGTCGGGTCTGCGAAGCCAAGCTCACCTCGTTCCCATGCTCTGCATGGGAATGCAGTCAACGAGGTTCTACCTCCAGATAACGAGAAGCAGAGCATCTCTGAAATCGTTCCTAGCCTGGAGCCTGGGAACGAGGATATCACGTATTTGAGAAATATTGCAACTCTACATCAACCCTTTCTTGCAGAAATAGAGACAGAATTACCTCCTCAAACCGAAGAGGATAACAGCTTTTTTCAAAAAAATATTTGGCAGAGAGAAATGGCAGCTATCTATCTCATTGAACAAGGCACAAATATCTATAAAGACTACCAACGCTTTATTATTCATGTCTCAGAAAAACCTAAACTTGAAGTCCCCATTCGAGAAGTGCAGCAAATTCTCGTTTTTGGCAATATTCAACTATCAACTCCCGTGATTCAAGCTTGTTTACAAGAACAAATACCAGTATTATTTCTCAGTCAAAATGGTCAATATCACGGTCATTTATGGAGTGAAGAATCAACGAATTTAGAGAATCAATTAATCCAGATTGAGAGACGCAATCATGGCGACTTTCAATTTCAGGTCTCGAAAGCGATCGCTTTCGGTAAATTGATGAATTCCAAGCAGCTATTGTTGCGATTTAATCGCAAGCGCAAAGTCGCAGAAGTGGAAAAAGCTATTTTTGGCATCAGTCAAGATATCGACTCGCTGGATTTAGTAGATAATTTAGATTCGTTACGCGGTTATGAAGGAATAGCTGCTGCCAGATATTTTCCGGCTTTTGGGAAGTTAATTACTAATTCTAAGTTTGAATTTTCTCTGCGTAACCGTCAACCACCCACCGATCCAATAAATTCTTTATTGAGTTTTGGTTACACGCTGTTATTTAATAATGTTTTAAGTTTTATTATCGCTGAGGGGCTTTCTCCTTATTTGGGGAATTTTCACTATGGGGAAAAGCAAAAGCCATATTTAGCTTTCGATTTAATGGAGGAAATGAGGTCGGTTATTGTTGATAGCTTGATTTTAAACATTGTTAATCATTCTTTACTCAAACCGCAAGATTTTGACATAATTCCTAGTACAGGAGGAGTTTATTTAAATCAGACAGCTAGACGGGTATTTCTCAAATATTTTGAAAATCGGATGAATGAAGAGGTATCTCATCCAGATTTGCAATCTCAAATAACCTATCGCCATGCAATTCAATTGCAAGTGAGGCGATATAAACGGTGTTTGTTATCGGGGGTTCCCTATGAACCTTTTTTAAGAGCCGTGTAAATGCTGGTGCTTGTTGTGTATGATATTACTGATGATAAAAGGCGTACAAAGTTATCTAATTTCCTAGAGGGATATGGGCGAAGAGTCCAACTTTCTGTGTTTGAATGTTTTTTAAGTTTGGAGGAAATGCGAGAACTTCATGAAAAGGTGAAAAAGTTAGTTAAACCTGTGGAGGATAATGTGCGGTTTTATTGGATATCGCAGGAAGCAGTTTCGAGGGTGCTGACTATTGGTGGTGAGTCTCCCCAACCACCGCCAAAGTATTATGTTATCTAGGTTTGGGCAAGATTAGGGGTGGTTTTTAGGTCGTGCATCGACACCACTCGCCAAATCGCCGAAACCCTATATTTTTCGTTGAGTGGTGTCGATTGCTTGTAGGGCAAGGGTTTGAGGTATGTCTGTTGTTCTATTTCGTACAATATATATAATGTTTTTTAGAGTGGTGTCGATTTGGCGGCTGAAATCCTTACTGGGTAAGGGCTGCTAGACGAACTCCCTACCGATTGGGTTAAATCGGATTAGTTGGAAACGGTAAAGAGTTGATGCTGGATTACTGTAGTCCGCAACCCTACCGATTGGGTTAAATCGGATTAGTTGGAAACATTCGTACAGTTCTTTTCTTCCCTCTTTCCCTCTTACCCTACCGATTGGGTTAAATCGGATTAGTTGGAAACTCTGAATAAACTTCGGAAAACCTACCTCCTCCGCTACCCTACCGATTGGGTTAAATCGGATTAGTTGGAAACAAAATAGTTGTCCTGTGGTACTATTATAAACGAAGTCTCCCCTACCGATTGGGTTAAATCGGATTAGTTGGAAACACGTAACATGGGTAGCAGTACTTGTTATTATTTCTACCCCTACCGATTGGGTTAAATCGGATTAGTTGGAAACCATTTCCAAGCTTTTCGCTACGGCATTAAGTTTATCTTGCGCCCTACCGATTGGGTTAAATCGGATTAGTTGGAAACCTGATGTCGTTGCACTATTAGCAACATCCCTGAAGTCCCCTACCGATTGGGTTAAATCGGATTAGTTGGAAACCTTATTATTTTTTGTGTTCCCTTAAAGTTAAAATACCCTACCGATTGGGTTAAATCGGATTAGTTGGAAACCTAAACATGAATTTCTCCATTGAGTAGTTTGTTGGTTGCCCTACCGATTGGGTTAAATCGGATTAGTTGGAAACTTTCCATAAGTGTCAATGTCAGGAAGAGTAATTTCTCCCCTACCGATTGGGTTAAATCGGATTAGTTGGAAACATCAAGGGTTTGGGTGGTTGCGAAACACATAAATCCCTACCGATTGGGTTAAATCGGATTAGTTGGAAACGACTACCTTGTGGCTAGCCATTAATGGTCGATACACCCTACCGATTGGGTTAAATCGGATTAGTTGGAAACAGTAGGATTTTGCTTTCGCAAAAACTTTTTGGTTCCCTACCGATTGGGTTAAATCGGATTAGTTGGAAACTTTTGATGATTTACAGGGTATATAAGATTATATACCCTCCCTACCGATTGGGTTAAATCGGATTAGTTGGAAACCAAAACACAAGCAAGCCGAGGAGATTCATTATAACCCTACCGATTGGGTTAAATCGGATTAGTTGGAAACATCAGATATTGCATCTGGAGGCTTTACAGGATACCATGCCCTACCGATTGGGTTAAATCGGATTAGTTGGAAACTCTAAAAAGAAGATTTCTAGTATTTCATCTACCCTACCGATTGGGTTAAATCGGATTAGTTGGAAACTTGAACTGGTTGATCTTTGACTTTAACAACTTCTTCGGCCCCTACCGATTGGGTTAAATCGGATTAGTTGGAAACCATTGTATAATACTGGAGAAATGGGTTCTCCTACCCTACCGATTGGGTTAAATCGGATTAGTTGGAAACCAGAAGTTGTCGTTGTAGCTTTTTCACTACCTGCCCCTACCGATTGGGTTAAATCGGATTAGTTGGAAACACTAACACCCTACTCAGCTGTCTTACCAGCGTTTCCACCCTACCGATTGGGTTAAATCGGATTAGTTGGAAACTTTGCTAACTCTTTTCCATTAACTGTCATCATCCCTACCGATTGGGTTAAATCGGATTAGTTGGAAACTTTTCTACACTGTCCTCAGCATTTGGATTAATCATTACCCTACCGATTGGGTTAAATCGGATTAGTTGGAAACTCTATGAGTTTATGAGTAGTTTTTAAAAACTAACACCCTACCGATTGGGTTAAATCGGATTAGTTGGAAACTAAACCTCTGTAAAAAATAAAATTACTTTAAAAAAAAACCCTACCGATTGGGTTAAATCGGATTAGTTGGAAACTTTTGGCCTACTTCTTCGAAGAAGTGTGTCTCGCTGAACCCTACCGATTGGGTTAAATCGGATTAGTTGGAAACGATCGCCAGGCTTAGAAGTATCTGAGTTTCCTTGTGCCCTACCGATTGGGTTAAATCGGATTAGTTGGAAACGACAACAAATTCTTTGTTGTCACTTTTGTTTGACCCTACCGATTGGGTTAAATCGGATTAGTTGGAAACTGGGAGAATGTTTCGTGAGCCATCAGAATACCCTACCGATTGGGTTAAATCGGATTAGTTGGAAACAAATAGGTTGCTGCGGCTGTTGAGTAGCTTGTGACTCCCCTACCGATTGGGTTAAATCGGATTAGTTGGAAACTTTCTCAGAAAGCTCTGGAAGTTCAATTGGTAAAATACCGCCCTACCGATTGGGTTAAATCGGATTAGTTGGAAACCGTGAGAGTTTTTTGAAGTCTGGATCTCGAACCAGCCCTACCGATTGGGTTAAATCGGATTAGTTGGAAACTGTCCAGTCCTGTAATGTTGCAGGTCTTATTGTGGCCCTACCGATTGGGTTAAATCGGATTAGTTGGAAACTCAAACTTGTAAGTTTGAGGCTCTCCCTTGTAAGGAAGATACCCTACCGATTGGGTTAAATCGGATTAGTTGGAAACGCTAGTAGCAGAGGTCTTAGGATCTTTTCCAATGGCTGCCCTACCGATTGGGTTAAATCGGATTAGTTGGAAACCTTTCTCCATTTTTTTTGAGGAAAAAGTAGCTTCGTACCCTACCGATTGGGTTAAATCGGATTAGTTGGAAACATAAGTACTTTACATCTTCGATCAGCTCGCTGTACCCCCTACCGATTGGGTTAAATCGGATTAGTTGGAAACAAGTATTTTTGGTTACTCCAAATGGCTTAGTTCCCCCTACCGATTGGGTTAAATCGGATTAGTTGGAAACTCTCCCGTAACGAAGTTTTGGGCTTGTTCACCAAGAAACCCTACCGATTGGGTTAAATCGGATTAGTTGGAAACCGATAGTTAGCTTCAACTCTATTTTTGCTAGTTGTAACCCCTACCGATTGGGTTAAATCGGATTAGTTGGAAACTCCGACATATTGTTGCCTTATTACTCTACCAATAGTGCCCTACCGATTGGGTTAAATCGGATTAGTTGGAAACATACTAATCCTACTGGATCAGTTTATTCTGATAACCCTACCGATTGGGTTAAATCGGATTAGTTGGAAACGGAAATGGTTGCATCCGGTTCCACAGTCACTTGTGGCCCTACCGATTGGGTTAAATCGGATTAGTTGGAAACCTCTTGGAAGCATGGTGAACATACTAACAAGCCCTACCGATTGGGTTAAATCGGATTAGTTGGAAACCATCAGGCTCGCCATCTGTAACAACCAAAATGGTCTCTCCCCTACCGATTGGGTTAAATCGGATTAGTTGGAAACGTAGGGAAATCGTTCCTGTAATAAAATGGGTTTGCCTCCCTACCGATTGGGTTAAATCGGATTAGTTGGAAACGTTCGTTCTGTTTTGCTGATACAACAAATAAGAAAAAATGCCCTACCGATTGGGTTAAATCGGATTAGTTGGAAACGAAAGGCCAAGCTCCTGTACTTGGTCCAATGCTTTCCCTACCGATTGGGTTAAATCGGATTAGTTGGAAACTATTTTTTTAACGAGTAATCTTTCGGTTATATTATCTATATCCCCTACCGATTGGGTTAAATCGGATTAGTTGGAAACCACTTTTTAGTGAGTGTACTTGATCTATATTACCCTACCGATTGGGTTAAATCGGATTAGTTGGAAACACTAATAATTTTTTAGCTAGCTTTTTCAAAAAAAAAACCCTACCGATTGGGTTAAATCGGATTAGTTGGAAACTTTATATTGAGTGGTAGGTCAAAATGTTGAACGTCACAAGCCCTACCGATTGGGTTAAATCGGATTAGTTGGAAACTATTTGTGTATCTAAAATATTGCAAGGTTTTTCTTCAATCCCTACCGATTGGGTTAAATCGGATTAGTTGGAAACTCGAACGTCGACGACATGCGCTCGAACATCGCCCCTACCGATTGGGTTAAATCGGATTAGTTGGAAACGAATATTCATTCGGATTTTTAGCTGTTCCCATAGAATACCCTACCGATTGGGTTAAATCGGATTAGTTGGAAACGTGTTGATGAATGGTGACTTTCTATTTTTTTTAAAAAACCCCTACCGATTGGGTTAAATCGGATTAGTTGGAAACAATAAATTCTTTTTCCGGCACTTTGGGTGAAAGCCCCTACCGATTGGGTTAAATCGGATTAGTTGGAAACGTTTGCCCTGAACCTCACGCAGTTCTTTGGTATCATTTTCCCCTACCGATTGGGTTAAATCGGATTAGTTGGAAACCATTTTTTTCTTGCTGAGCAAGCTGCATGGGTGCACCCTACCGATTGGGTTAAATCGGATTAGTTGGAAACGCATCTTTGTTGTTTTCAAAAAACATATAGTAGTTAGAGAGCCCTACCGATTGGGTTAAATCGGATTAGTTGGAAACAAACGGAATTAAGCCCTAATTTTTTGTGTATCCCTACCGATTGGGTTAAATCGGATTAGTTGGAAACCATTAATGTAGATTCTAGTGATTGTATTATTTGCCCTACCGATTGGGTTAAATCGGATTAGTTGGAAACGGTAAATTCAATCACTGTTGCCAGTTCTGCTCTCACCCCTACCGATTGGGTTAAATCGGATTAGTTGGAAACTATTAGCATGAACGCTTTCCCAACTTGGAGAAACCCCCTACCGATTGGGTTAAATCGGATTAGTTGGAAACACTGGAGAGGTTCTTCCATCTACTCTAGCAACCCCTACCGATTGGGTTAAATCGGATTAGTTGGAAACCATTACAAATTTTTAAAACTTCGCATTTTTTTGCTAAATCCCCTACCGATTGGGTTAAATCGGATTAGTTGGAAACCAAAAATCCTTAATCTTACAGCATGAATTGATTGTCCCTACCGATTGGGTTAAATCGGATTAGTTGGAAACGAAACGGTAGAATTGCTTCTATTGACCCTCGCAAAGCCACCCTACCGATTGGGTTAAATCGGATTAGTTGGAAACTTTACTATGTCGTATGTAAATGTAGAATCAGAAAAAATACCCCTACCGATTGGGTTAAATCGGATTAGTTGGAAACAACAGCCTGCTCATTCATGGGCTTTATCCTTATCGCTGCCCCTACCGATTGGGTTAAATCGGATTAGTTGGAAACTGCTGCATCTCTGATAATAACAACACTCCCACTTGCCCCTACCGATTGGGTTAAATCGGATTAGTTGGAAACCTATGTCTTCTTGATTGTCCATAGGCACACCTCGAAACCCCTACCGATTGGGTTAAATCGGATTAGTTGGAAACACGAGCCCGGAAACCGGGTTTTCAACATCAAAAAAAAACCCTACCGATTGGGTTAAATCGGATTAGTTGGAAACCCCATAAATTGGCAGATTAAGCATAATCCAGTAGTAGACCCTACCGATTGGGTTAAATCGGATTAGTTGGAAACTTTATGCGCCGGTTACTACGTGATTGCTCCCAAGCCCTACCGATTGGGTTAAATCGGATTAGTTGGAAACTGCCAAAAGTTTATCCTATTTTAGAGGCTAAAATAAGCCCTACCGATTGGGTTAAATCGGATTAGTTGGAAACTACCATTTCTCGGGCATTTTGCCTCCAAAATGGCACCCCTACCGATTGGGTTAAATCGGATTAGTTGGAAACTTAACCACTTTCGTAAATTTTTTTTCGCCCTCTACGTATCCACCCTACCGATTGGGTTAAATCGGATTAGTTGGAAACGCTAAGAAAAAGTTTGAGTATAACTTGGAAATTTCTACCCTACCGATTGGGTTAAATCGGATTAGTTGGAAACAATAGGGCGCTAGCAGCTGCCTCCATGGACCGTAACGGCCCTACCGATTGGGTTAAATCGGATTAGTTGGAAACAGTCGTTGAGTACTTTGTGTCAGAAAACTGTGCAATCCCCTACCGATTGGGTTAAATCGGATTAGTTGGAAACCTTGTGAGGTGGTCTTTTTATTACAAGGCATAGTCGCCCTACCGATTGGGTTAAATCGGATTAGTTGGAAACCTCACATGAGAGGCTGGCATATTAGTGCGTTCTCTAACCCCTACCGATTGGGTTAAATCGGATTAGTTGGAAACCTGGGCTTGACAATAAAGGTTAGGCGGCTTCTTATTAAAACCCTACCGATTGGGTTAAATCGGATTAGTTGGAAACATAGGAGCAGAAATGAGGCCTACTGCAAGGGTACTTAGGCCCTACCGATTGGGTTAAATCGGATTAGTTGGAAACTTGCTGGCAAATGTAATGACTCCCTGCTGCACATCACCCCTACCGATTGGGTTAAATCGGATTAGTTGGAAACGTAATAGGATAAACGAAAGCCCTTTTTCCTCCAATTGTAACCCTACCGATTGGGTTAAATCGGATTAGTTGGAAACCTTAGCAGTTTCTTGGGTTGAGGACTCTTCAGAGACCCTACCGATTGGGTTAAATCGGATTAGTTGGAAACCATCGACAATATCAGCAACCGGGTTCTCGCAGTCGACCCTACCGATTGGGTTAAATCGGATTAGTTGGAAACGCTACTTCAAGATCAAGTCCGGCTTCCGAGAAGAGTATGCCCTACCGATTGGGTTAAATCGGATTAGTTGGAAACGATCAGATCCCCGGTGATGGCGTCCTTCCAGCCCTACCGATTGGGTTAAATCGGATTAGTTGGAAACTTTACGATTCACACGTAAACCTCATGAGGAAAGAACCCTACCGATTGGGTTAAATCGGATTAGTTGGAAACTCCTTTTCTGTTTCTTGTTCTGCCCAATTCAAGCCCTACCGATTGGGTTAAATCGGATTAGTTGGAAACATTTCCTTCTTTTGCGAAAATTTCGCTTTCTTGCACCCTACCGATTGGGTTAAATCGGATTAGTTGGAAACTCATTGTGATTTGCAAACAAGAGAGATGCCAAGTCATCCCTACCGATTGGGTTAAATCGGATTAGTTGGAAACACTAGAACTTCCGCCAGCACCGCCAGTTCCTGTACCCTACCGATTGGGTTAAATCGGATTAGTTGGAAACACAAATCTATAGAAAACAGCAGATTAAACTTCCCATCTTCAAACCAAGTAGAATGGAGAATTTTGCGCTAAGTTAAATAAGAAGTTTCAAAAACTGGAGTTTAGACTAAAACAGGCGATCGCTACACGGTGGCAGCAGACTGGGTAAAAGGTATAAACAATTAAGGAGATGCCTGTGTTAAAACAAGCATCTCCCGACGGAAGATGAGAGAAGCACTACCAACTCACATCAACCACTATGGATGTTTTTGCCAGAATAAAGGCAATAGTCAAAAAATGACAAGTGAGAAAGTCGATAAATTTAGCTATCACTAGCACAGTGAAAATCGTGCTTTTATTCCTTGAAATCAGATTTTGCTGAATTGTATATTTCCCTGATAAAATCCTTGTCTTTAGCAACTTCCTTTGTCGCAACTTTTAAATTCTTTTCATTAATGGGCACATTTGAGGAAACAAGAAACATGATTGCTTTCAAGTAAGTCCAACCCATTACAGTCGAAATAGCATAGAAAGTAGCACCTGTGACTGCCATTCCTCCAGCTGTTCCCAAAACTGGGAATATTTTTAAAATAGAGCCTCCAACTGATCCCAGTATCATTCCTGGAATAATTGACAATACATTTGTTCCTATTGCCGATGCAACTGATTTTAAAATGTTTTTGCTCAGTGAAATGCCAAGTGCGCTATTTATTCGGGCATACATTGTCCAAGTATTAGCTACAAAGGCTAATATATCTACTCCTGGAGCTATCACAAGAACGCCACAGGTAGCAGAAATATAGGAGTGTTGTCTAATAGTTTCTACAGCTTTCTTCGCATCGTCACCTATCAAAGAGACTAACTCCTCATATACTGCCGTCTCCGCAGCGATTAGTCCTGAAAAAATTTGGCTTGTTTGCATGGGTTCTTTTTTCATAAGTTTCTAACTGTTGAATATTCCCTAAATCTGACGTTGATGTATTTAATTTAATGAGTTACTGGAAAACGACATTTCCAGGTATTTGCAGGCGGGCTGAATTTGTATATCCAACTCACTGCATTAAGCGGGTTCCCTAACTTGTAGCAAGACAAGAGCGTGTTTTCCAACTCGGAAAGTAGGTTGGGTTAAGCGCAGCGCAACGAAGCAAATGTTGGGTTTGAAAACAATCCCTAGGTGCTAATAACATCGCTAAAAAGTACTCAGGCTACACTTAACTTTATATACTTAGCAATTTGATATTGAATGTCATCTAAAAAAATTACATCATCAGCTACTTTCAAAAGCTGCTGGCTTAACATACTCTTCTTGGCAACAACAGTTACCTCTGCACCGCGTCGTTGAATTTCGGCTATTACAGGAATAAAATCACCATCACCGCTCACCAGAATCACCTTATCTTGCTGTTTCACTTCTCCCAACATATCAACAGCAATTTTTACATCATCACCAACAGTTTTGACAGTATTGCTATCTGGTCGAGGTAAAATAGGAAGTCCAATGACTTCATAACGCAAATGTTCTAAATAACTAATAAAACCCTTTTGTCCTTCAGTCATGGGTGAATGAACACCAGTGTAATATTTAAAAGTGGTAACAGTTGCATTTTGAGAAAGTTCTACCCGTAAAGCATTATAATCAAGCTCAATGTGCAAGCTATCGAGAGCAAAACTTAAATTATTGCCATCAATATAAACACGAGTTACTGATGTTTGAGTATCAGGAAGGAATTTCACTGATGGTTTTTGAGAAATTGGTTGATGATTTTCAGATTTAGGAGCAGTTTGATTGCCTGACTTTTGCAGTTGAGCAATATTTCCTAAGATGACTTTTTGTTGATGCTGTAATTTATCTATTTTAGAAAGATAAAGACGCTGACAGGTATCTTGAGTTTTGACTTTTTTCTCAAGTTTCTTGAATTCACACTGTGCGTCACAGAGTTTAGCTTGCAGGCAGGTATTTTCTTTGGTTAATAGGGTTAATTGCTTTTGTTTATTGGCATCTAATTGGTGCTGTTTGACTAGTATTTCTCTAGAAATAGCTCCCAATGCAGTGATTTCACCCAATACTCGCAGTAGAGGTTGTTTGCTAGTAGTTCCAGTGAAGATGCACGCCATAGATACAACCAATGTGATTGGGAATAATTGAGTAAGTTTCATAATGTGACTCACTAATATTTGACTTTGATGTATTTAATTTAGTGAGTTGGTGGAAAGTGATATTTCCAGTTATGGGGACAATACGGTTCAGATAAGATAATTTTCAAGAACGGTAACTTTTGTCTTGACGTTGCATACAACGTCAAGACAAGTGTGAAATTTCCAATGTCAAATTTCCAAAAATCATCCTGTTTCTCGTTTCTCGTTCCTTGTCTCTGGCAAGGAATGCATAACTTGAGGCAGAGCCTCAATA